>JAJRWG010000179.1 GCA_024276895.1 Bacteroidota bacterium | reverse complement strand
GTCGGGCGTATACGTTGTACGCATAGACACAGGCGATGAGATCATTACCAGGCGCGTAGTCATCACCGACTAACCGCACACAGGTAAGGAATCAACCATCCTGATACAAAAAGGGCAGCCATGCGGCTGCCCTTTTTTTTTTAATTTTGTTTAAATGATTTCGATTAACAATATCAGAAAAGAATTTGGGGGAGAGCTGTTATTCAGCGGAATAACATTTTCGTTGAATAAACGCGAGCGCGTTGGGCTGGCCGGGAAGAACGGTGCAGGAAAAACCACATTGCTGCGCATTATTGCCGGTGAAATAACACCCGATGAGGGAGGAATCATCCTTTCAGCGGGCGATCGTATCGGATACCTTCCACAGGAAATGAAATTGAAAACCGGAAGGAATGTATTGGAAGAAGCGCTGACTGCTTATTCGTTTCTGGAAGAAATGAATTCAAAAGAAAAACAACTGACACAATCGCTGGCACATCGAACAGATTACAAAAGCAAGTCTTATAGTTTGTTGCTCACGGAACTTGAATATATCCATCAGCAGCTACAATTTTTCCAGCCTGAAAAATTACGGGGACTGGCCGAACAAATACTGATCGGCTTGCAATTCAGTCGCGAAGACTTTGAAAAGCCTCTTCAAACATTCAGTTACGGGTGGCAGATGCGTGTGGAACTGGCTAAGCTGCTCATGGTTAAACCGGATTTGCTTTTGCTTGACGAACCCACCAATCACCTGGATATTGAATCTATTCAGTGGCTCGAGGATTTCCTGACGAGTTACCATGGTTCGCTAATCATTGTTTCGCATGACCGTACTTTACTGGACAATGTGACCAACCGCACCATCGAGATCAGCAATGCACGCATGTATGATTACAAAGTTCCCTATTCCCGCTATGTCCAGCTGCGTGAGGAACGCATGAAACACCAGAAGGCGGCTTTTACAAATCAGCAGAAACAGATCCGTGAAATAGAGCGGTTTATCGAGCGCTTCCGTTATAAAGCCACCAAAGCCCGGCAGGTTCAGTCGCGGATTAAGCGGATGGAAAAAATGGACAAGATAACAGTTGACGAATCTGACAAGGCGGCCATTCATTTTTCGTTTCCACCTGCACCACACAGCGGGAAGATTAGCGTTGAAGGAGAACAAATCATGAAAAAGTACGGTAACCGGCTTGTGTTTTCTCCATTAAGTTTTCAGATTTTAAGAGGCGAAAAAGTGGCTTTTGTGGGGCCCAACGGACAAGGAAAAACAACTCTTGCGAAAATCATCGCCGGACAATTGGACTTTGAGGGAGAACTGAAACTGGGCCATCGGGTCGTTACCAGTTTTTTTGCCCAGAACCAGAAGGAGGTGCTGGATCCGGAAGAAACAGTGTTCGAAACCCTAAACAGTGTAGCCGTGGGAGATATCCGGACCCGCCTGAAAGCTATCCTTGGTGCTTTTCTTTTTCAGGGAGAAGATATCGACAAAAAAGTTAAGGTTTTATCAGGAGGGGAAAAGTCGCGACTGTCGCTTGCGAAACTTCTGCTGCAGCCCGCCAACCTGCTCATTCTTGACGAGCCTACCAACCACCTGGATTTGTTATCGAAAGACATTTTGAAAAACGCATTGCTCCAATACGACGGTACGCTCATCATCGTTTCGCACGACCGTGATTTTTTGCAGGGGCTGACGAACAGGATCTTTGAATTCAGCAACAGAACCGTAAAGATGCATCTGGGCGGAATCTTTGACTACCTCGAGAAACGGAAGTTAGTTAACCTGAAGGCGCTGGAAGCAAAGGCTAGCAATGAGGGAAGAAAGCAGGCCACCGTTTCGGAAAATAAAGAAAGGTGGGAACAAAAAAAGGCTTCGGAAAAAAAGAAGCGAAAACTGCAGAACAGCATCCGGAAAGCAGAGCTGACCATTACCCGTCTTGAGGAAACCATCAGCCGGCTCAATGAACGGCTGGCCGATCCGGAGATGCATGCCGAAGAAATCAGATCGGGTGAGATTTACAAGGAACACGACCGGCTTAACAGGCAGTTAACAGCAGCTTTTACCGAGTGGGAAGCCCTGCAAATGCAGCTGGAAGAATAATGACGGAACGGGATGAATTACCGTTTGCTTTTATGCCGGTTGTTATTTGTCCCGTTCAATCATCAGGGAAGAAATGGCAAAAAGCTTTTCTTTTTTCTCCGGTAAAAGATTAATTTTATCCAGGCTGGACAGACCGATTTTACGGTACTCTTCAATCTTTTCAAGGGCCAGCCGGTCCACTTTCAGGCGTGTAAAAATAGCTTTCACTTCGTTGAACTTTTCTATTCCCCCTTCTTTGGAATTAAAATAATTGATCAGCCTTTTTCTGGTTTCTTTGTCAGCAATCTCCAGTGCTTTCAGGTACAGGAAAGTTTTTTTGTTCGCAAGAATGTCAGACCCTGTTTTTTTACCGAAGATATGCTCATCGCCATAAGTGTCCAGGAAGTCGTCTTTCAATTGAAAGCCAAGGCCAAGGTTTAGTCCGAAATCATAAAGTTTTTCAGCATCGTTAAAGGAAGCACCGCCAATTAAAGCCCCGATTTTCAGGCTGGCTGCGAACAGCACCGCCGTTTTCAGCTTGATCATTTCGATGTACTGGTCAACAGACAGGTTGTTTTTTGTTTCAAAGTTCAGGTCAAACTGTTGACCCTCGCAAACTTCGATGGCCGTTTTGTTGAAAACATTAAGGGTTACGGGAAGGATATTCGTATCCGCCTTTTGCACGTATTGATAAGCCAGTGCGAACAAGGTGTCGCCCGACAGGATGGCAATGTTGCTGTTCCATTTTTTGTAAACGGTAACTTCTCCCCTTCGTAAAGGGGCATTGTCCATGATGTCGTCGTGGATGAGCGTAAAGTTGTGAAAAAGCTCAATGGCGATGGCCTGGGGCAGGGCTTTTTCAATTTCTCCGCCAAAAAGTTCGCATGCCATCAACGTAAGTATGGGACGAATTCTTTTCCCGCCAAGCCCAAGTGTGTATTGAATCGGCGCATACAATTCGCTGGGCTTGTTGTCGAAAGCCTGCTGCTTTAGATTCTCCTCGAAGTATGAAAACAGTTCTTCGTATCCTTTCACATTAGCACCATTTAGCTTGTAAAATTAATCAATTAGGTTCAATAAATATTGGCCGTAACCACTTTTTAGCAATGGTTCGGCAATGCGGGCCAGTTGCTCTGCATTGATAAAGCCTTTTAAATAGGCAATTTCTTCGACACAGCCAATTTTCAGCCCCTGACGTTCTTCGATGACCTCCACAAACTGCGAGGCGCGAATTAACGACGAAAAAGTGCCGGTGTCAAGCCATGCCGTTCCCCGGCTCAGTAAGCCCACTTTCAGTTTGCCTTTTTCAAGATAGTATTTATTTACGTCAGTAATTTCATACTCGCCCCGCGCACTGGGCTTGATATCTTTAGCTACCTCAACCACGGTGTTGTCGTAAAAATAAAGGCCGGGAACGGCAAAACTTGACTTTGGGTTTTCAGGTTTTTCCTCGATGGAAAGTGCGTTAAAGTTTTTATCAAATTCAACAACACCATACCTTTCAGGGTCTTTCACATGGTAGGCAAAAACGATTCCCCCATCAGGGTCGTTACACTTTGCCAGCAGATCGTGCAGCCCGCTGCTGTAAAAAATATTGTCGCCCAGAATGAGGGATACCTTATCGTTGCCGATGAATTCCTCACCCAGTACAAAAGCCTGTGCCAGCCCATTGGGCTCGTGTTGTACCTTATAACTGAAGTTACAACCGATGCGTGAACCGTCGCCCAGCAGTCGCTCAAAATTGGGGGTGTCTTCGGGCGTAGAAATTATTAAAACGTCTCTTATCCCCGCCATCATTAAAACCGACAAAGGGTAATAAATCATGGGTTTGTCGTAAATGGGCATCAGCTGTTTGCTTACCGCAATGGTTACCGGATGCAGACGTGTTCCTGCACCGCCGGCCAGAATAATTCCTTTCATATTCGTCATTCAATTTTTTGATAGGTGTCTTTTTCAGGCTCCAGTTCCTCAATAACCAGTTTGTCGAGTTCAATGTCTTCTTCCTCGTCGAATACAACCAGCAACGGTTCTTTAAACGACCGGGTGAGTATGCGTTGGTCAAGAGTCAGGAGCAAAGATGGCAGCACAAAAAGGTTGGAAAACAGGGCCACCAGCAAAGTAAACGAAACCAGGTAACCCAGTGCCTCTGTTCCACCGAAGGAGGACAGGGTGAAAACATAAAAGCCCGAAAAAAGGACAATGGCAGAAAAAATCATGCTGTAGGCAGTTTCGTTTAAGGCAGCAAGTACCGACTCCTTGATTTGCTACTTGTTGTGTTGCAACTGTAACCTGTAACGCGACAGAAAATGAATGGTGTTGTCCACGCTGATTCCCAGGGCAATGCTAAAAATCAGGATGGTAGAAGGCTTGATCGAAATTCCGAAATACCCCATCATTCCCGCTGTTAATACCTGTGGGATAATATTTGGAATCAACGAGATCAGGATCATTCGTGCTGAAGAAAAAATCAGTGCCATGAGTATGGTGATAATCACCACAGCAAGGGCCAGGCTCATAAACAGGTTCTTGACAAGGTAATTGGTGCCTTTCAAAAAGACCACACTCGTACCGGTCATGTGTACTTCATATTTATCGGCGGGGAAAATCGAATCGACTTTGGGTGTCAGGTCGGCAAGTATCCGTTCAATGTCGTTGGTGCCGATATTGGCCATTTGAATGGATATCCTTGTCTTGGAAAGGCTGGAATCCACAAAGGCATCAAGGATGGATTTTTTACCGCCGTTGGTCAGATTAGGCACATACGAAAGGATAAAATTCTTTTCCTGATTGTTGGGTAAGGCATACATTTTCGGGTTGCCGCGATAAAAAGCCTGTTTGGCCGATTTGACCACTTCAACGATGCTGAGGGGTTTGGAAAACTCGTGGTAAGTGGCCAGCGTGTCCTGCAGCCGGTCAAGTTTTCTGAGAAACGATAACCGCAATATCCCTTTTGGTTTTTTAGTGTCAACTGTTATTTCCAGCGGCATCACCCCGTTGAAATTCTTTTCGAGAAAAATCATGTCTTTGTAGAGCTTGTCTTTCTTCGAAATGTCGTCAACAATGTTACCGGTTGTCCGCAGTTGAAAAATCCCGACAATTCCGCCCGTAAAAAGCACAAGCGTTACGATGTAAATCACAATACGCCTGTTGAGTACGATAAATGTTACACGATGAATAATTTTGGTGATGAAACCCCTTTCCAGGTGTTTCATGTGTTTGGGTTTGGGCGGAGGGAAGAAACTGAACAGAATGGGCAAGATGAAAAGTGAAAGCAGGTAAGTAATTAAAATATTCAGCGAAGCAATAATCCCAAACTCAATCAACAGTTCGTTGCTCGTAATAATAAAAGCTGCAAAACCAGCAGCCGTGGTAGCGTTGGTCAGTAAGTTCGCGTTACCGATCCGCGAAATCATTCGCGAAAGCGCCTTGACTTTGTTGCCGTGTTCACGGTATTCGCTCAGGTATTTGTTCAGCAGAAAAATGGAATTCTCAACACCGATAATGATGAGTAACGGAGGTAAAATACCGGTAAGGATAGTTATTTCATAGTCAAACAAAACGATGGTGCCCAGCACCCAGACCACGGCCACGATGACCACAATCATGGCAAACAACACGGCACGTACCGTCCGGCAAAGCAGATAAAGTAAGGTGGATGCAATGACAAGTAACAACACCACAAACAACAGCAACTCGTCCTGTATTTTTTTGGAGGTTACCGTTCGGATGTAGGGCAGGCCCGAATAATAAATCTCCAGATCATATTTTTTACCGTACTGGTCAATCTCCTCCTTTAGTGTGCGTACCAGGCCGATGCGGGCTTTTGAGTTGAGGATATCCTTGTCGAGGGTGATCATCATCAGGCTCACGTCTGTTTCCTTGTTAAACAGTCGCCCGTTGTAGAGCTGCAGGCTGTAGATCACCTGTTTGATTGAATCGACTTCCTGCTGGGTTTTCGGCTTTTCAGGGACTATGGGCAGGAAATCAAACTTTTTCAGGCTGTCGTTGCGGATAAGGTCGTACAGGCGGGCTACCGAAACTACTTCCTGAACGCCGTGCACATTCAATACATTATAGCTTAAGTCGTACCAATCATCGAAATGGCTGAGTGTAAACAGCTCAGGATCCTGCACGGCAACAAAGATCACACTCCCGTCCTGTCCAAACTGCTTTTTAAATTTCTCGTATTCAACAGTAATCGGATCGGATTTGGGAAGCATGCGGGCAAGCTCGTACGACATTTTAATATCTTTACCCTTGTAACCCATAAAGATGGTAAGGAGCCCGATGACTATTAAAATAACGACACGGTTCCTTAAAATCAGCCTGACGAGAAATTGCCACATGGATGAATACCCCGTTAAAAAAACTAAAGTAAAACTTTTTTTGCTGCTGTGCCAAAAAATTGTGGGATCATTAAAAACAACCTCATGCAAAAATGGTATAACTTAGCAAATGTAATTTTGCGACAAATGTAAGTTTTGTTTTTTACAATGAAAAAAAGAAAAGTACTGTTTATCGACCAGGCCCACCCGCTGCTGATGCAGGAACTGGAAAATGATGGTTTTCAATGCGATTATTTTCCGGACTACGGCAGGGAAGAGCTGAAAATGATTAGTCAGGATTACACGGGAATCATCATCCGGAGCAAAATCAAACTGGACCGGGATTTTCTGAAGAATTGCAGCAAGCTCCGCTTTATCGGAAGGGTGGGGGCCGGAATGGAAAACATCGACCTCGAATTTGCCCAAAGCAAAGGAATAAGCTGCCTGAATGCCCCCGAAGGCAACAGGGATGCCGTTGCCGAACAGGCCGTCGGGATGCTGCTGGCCCTTTTTAACAACTTACTGGTTGCTGACAAAGAAGTCAGACAGGGTCTCTGGAATCGCGAAAAAAACCGGGGAACAGAATTAGGTGGTAAAACTGTAGGCATTATCGGTTACGGAAACACCGGCAGTGCTTTTGCACGAAGGCTCAGCGGCTTCGGCGTGGAAGTGCTGGCTTACGACAAGTACAAATCAAATTATTCCGATGGCTTTGTAACCGAAAGTGCCATGGATGCTTTGTTTGAGAAATCCGACATCCTCAGCCTGCACGTACCCCTGACTCAGGAAACAGATTACCTGGTTGACAACGCATTTCTGAATCGCTTTCGGAAGAATATTTACCTCGTCAACACTTCCCGCGGAAAAGTGGTCAAGACGGCTGATCTGGTTGACGCTCTGCAGTCAGGCAAAGTCAAGGGTGCCTGCCTCGATGTGTTGGAATACGAAGGCCTCTCGTACGAAAACCTGGATTCGGGCATGCTGCCGGATGATTTCGTCAAACTGGCAGCTATGAAGAATGTCATCCTCTCACCCCACATTGCCGGCTGGACACACGAATCGCTCGTCAAACTGGCCGAAACCATCGTGGAAAAGATCAGAAAACTGGATTGGGAGGTTTGAAGATGGAAGCTGGAAGCCGGAAGATGGGAGTTGGAAGAAACCTCCCCATCACCAATGCACAGCCCCCAATTCTCCCCTTTGGGGAGATGTCCGCAGGACAGAGGGGTTGGGAGTTGGAAGCCGGGTGCTGGGAGCTGGGAGTTGGAAGCTGGAAGTCGGAAGGGCCAGTCGTCTGACCACTGTTGTTTGGTTTCACAGCATTGAAAAAGTTTTCTTCAGTGGTCTGACGACTTCTAAGGCCTACCATTTCAGGATTTCCCTGAAGTCGTAATCCTGCGGATTATCCAGGTAAGCTTTGGCCTCTTCGTAGTCGCCCGGTTCGATAAACTGCAGTCCGTGCTCAAAAACAAGTTTGGGCTTGCTGCCGTTGATGTCCACCAGGCGGGGTTTGATTTTTCCGTCGGGGCCTTCAACATCTTCAAGGTAGAGGGGAGAAATTTCACCTGTTGCGCTGGCCGTCACCATGCAGCCGGTGCGGCCTTCGTCAAACAGTTTTTTTACGCCGTAGCCCAGCAGGCCGCAGTACATCTGATCGTAAGCGGTGGGTTGAACACAGCGCAGTTCGTAACCCAGCTCCACGGGACGGCTTTTTACTTTTATGCCCAGCTCTTTCAGTTTCTGCTGAAGTAAAATATTGAAAATATGCGCCTTGCTTACATTCCCGAGTTCAGGGTGGCCGTGGTCATCATAAGTGAAATTAATTCCCGAATTGGCAATTTCCTTGTCATCCATAAAATGAAAAACACCTTCGCTGACAATAGCCACACCGTAGTCAACACCTTCGATTTTCCGCTTTACGATGGCAGAAATGATTAGTCTGATGATCCTGTCAAAAGTCACCTGCACTTTGTTGAACATTTCCGGGATAACGATCATGGGAAAATGGCTGGCGGCACCAATGCCGAAAGCCAGGTGTCCGGCTTCGCGGCCCATGGCCGCAACCACAAACCAGTTGCCGCTGGTGCGTGCGTCTTCGTAAATGGTCTGTGCAATGCGGACGCCTTCCTGCTTGGCCGACTGGTAACCAAAGGTTGGGATGCCCTCGGGCAGGGGCAGGTCGTTGTCGATGGTTTTGGGAACGTGGATGTTCTGGATGCTCACGTCGTGGTCTTTCAGGAATTTTGAAATCCTGTTGGCCGTCGATGCCGTATCGTCGCCCCCGATCGTTACCAGTAAACAGATATTGTTTTCAGTGAAAATGCGGGTTTTGAATTCTTCGTCTTTGGGTTTGTGACGGCTCATTTGCAGGGCCGAACCACCCTGGTTGTGGATGTCGTCGGCAAAAGTAAAATCAATTTCCCGGATGTTGGGTTTGTCGGCAAAAAGGCCTTTATAGCCTTCGTGAATGCCCAAAACCCGGTAGCCCGAGCGCAAAAAAACAAGCGACACGGAACTGATCACAGCATTGATGCCCGGGGCTGGCCCCCCTCCGCACAAAATAGCAACTGACTCTTTCATTTTTTCAATTTTTCAACGAAGCTGCAAAGATAGGAAATGAGCAGGTCAAAAAAAGAATTGCGATGAAAATTGCCGCCAGGCGAGTTAACCTCCCCGGGTTTGGCCGGTGACGACGCTTGTTAAAATCCGGTTAAAAAGGAAGAAAATACGAATATTAAGATTACTTTTGTGGCAAAACGAGTGTCGAACAATATCTCTTTCAAAATGAAAATAATTACCTCAAAAATTTTACTGTTGTTATTTCTCAGTTGTACAGGACTGATTTTTGCCCAGACAGAAACTAATGTAGAAGAATTGAACCGTCTGTCCGATGAGTTTGCCCGTGAATGGGAAGCCAACCATCAGAAAGTACTGCAATACGCTGAAGAGAACAATGTGCCCATCCGCCAGGAACTGGAAGATGGAACAGTTATCGAAATAGTGAATATCGTTGACGGCAAGCCTGTGTATTACCATACCGACAACCTGGGGGCGGCCCGCACTACCCGCGCTGATGAGTTGTGGGAAGGCGGGAGCACCGGACTGGACATCAGCGGTGAAGGCTATACCCAGCTGGGTTCGTGGGATGCCGGCCATGTGCGTAAATCGCATCAGGAGTTTATGGACGGGGGTGTTTCCCGTGCCATCCCCAGGGATGGTAATTACGCGACAAACTATCATTCAACCCACGTTGCCGGAACCCTTATCGCTGCCGGTGTTGTTTCCAGTGCCAAAGGTATGGCATACGCTGCCCAATTAAAGTACTGGCAGTGGTCCAACGACAAATCGGAGATGGCTGCCGCCGCTGCAAACGGACTCGAACTATCAAACCACTCTTACGGTCCTCCGGGAGGTTGGGAGAAAAACAATGGTAATTGGGTTTGGTACGGAAATACCAGCATTTCACCCACTGAAGATTATTATTTTGGGTTTTATAATAATGAATCACGTCAAATGGACCAGATTGCCTTCAATGCACCTTATTACCTGATTTGCAGATCGGCAGGAAATGAAAGGGGCGAAGGACCGGGTAATGCCGGTGAAAACGGTAATCCTGAGATTGATGGCGGAGAAGACGGCTATGATTGTATTACGCCGGTAAAGCTTGCTAAAAATGTGTTGTCGGTCGGGGCTGTTTATGAGGTGACTGATTACACGGGACCCGAAGATGTTGTCATGGCCGGTTTCAGCAGTTGGGGCCCTGCCGACGACGGACGGATCAAACCCGACATTGTCGGGAAAGGTGTGAATGTTTATTCTACCTTGGATGGTAGCAATTCTTCCTACGGATCGTTAAGCGGCACCTCCATGTCCACCCCCAACGTGACAGGCAGCATGGCCTTGTTGCAAAAATATTACCAGGACACCCATGGCGATACACCCATGCGGTCGGCTACCTTGAAAGGCCTTGTTATTCACACTGCCGACGAAGCCGGAGACCATCCCGGTCCCGATTATATGTTTGGATGGGGACTGATGAATACCGCCAGGGCCTCGGATGTCATCAAAGAAGATGCTCACCAGGTTGTGATCGATGAACTGGTGCTGAATGGCGGTGACATTTACCTGCGCGACATCAATGTTCCGGCAGGTGTTGATCTGCGGGTTACCATTTGCTGGACCGACCCGCCGGGTATCCCCGTTTCGCCCCAACTGAACCCCCGTGATCCTATGCTGGTGAACGACCTGGACCTGATCGTTGAAGATGCATCTTTTAATGTTTACTACCCCTACAAACTGGACCCCGATAATCCTTCGGCTGCCGCAACCACCGACAGCAAAAATGCGATTGACAATGTGGAAATGGTTTATATTCCCGGCATTGAGGCAGGTACCTACACCATCAAGGTAACCCATGACGGTGCGCTGGAAGGAGGCTCGCAAGCCTACTCTCTCATCATTTCGGGTATCGATGAGTACGACATTGCACCCGAATGTACCGCTTCGCTGCTTACACCCGGGGACAGCGCTTCGGATATTTTACTGAATGAATGGATTTCGTGGGAAGAAGTTGATTTCGCCACTTCATACGATGTTTATTTCGGTACCGATGGCGGTGGTGTGGAAACGCCCACCAATGTTTACAACGGGGATAATTTCGTCGAAAACGGCTTTTCCTATGTGATGGACCCGGTAACGACTTACTACCTGCAGGTTTTACCCCGCAACAACCAGGGGCCGGCTGAAGGTTGCAGCCTTATCTGGTCGTTTACCACCATGGAGGCCATCAGCGAGTACCCTTACCTGGAGGATGTGTCGGAGGCGGAGTTGCCTGAAATGCCGCAATACTGGCAATCCAGCGATCTGTCCGATGCCAGGTGGGAAAGTACCAACCTCATTGGTCATTCAGACAACCGTTCGATGATGTGCTGGAATCCCGGCGGCATTATTGAAACCGATTACGACAACTGGCTGATTTCGCCGCCATTTAGCGTGGAACTGGGCAATGAATACTACGTCAATTATTACTACAAGAGTTTCCTGGGCAACAAAAACGAAACCCTGAAACTTTACTGGGCAACCACACCCAATGTTGAGGACATGACCAATTTGCTCTTTGAAGACATTGATTTTTCCGGTCCTGACTGGTTAAAAGGCGAGGCCCTCTACATTCCTGAAGATGACGGATTGGTTTTCTTCGGCTGGCATGTGGAAAGCCTTGCCGGCTACGGTGTTTTTGTTGACGACATGCAAGTCGATAACTGGGGCACAGTCGGCCTCGGGGACCAAGATGTCCGGGAACAGGCTTCAATCACCAATATTGCCGGAAAAGCGGTAGTCACCGCAGGTGAAAACTGGAACAATGCCGATCTGAAAGTGGTGAACCTGATGGGCCAGACTGTTTTCGCGGGACGGCACTTCAACCAT
>JAJRWG010000178.1 GCA_024276895.1 Bacteroidota bacterium | reverse complement strand
CCCTATGCCCCTCCCGGGAGGAGAATAGATTATCGATAAGTTTGACAATTTTATCTTCATCTGCAAAAGTTTCCTGTTCAAGATTCGTTTTTTCTTTTTTCCAACCCGCTTTGCCGTTCCCTTTTAAAAACCATTTTTCAAACCCGTTTTCACGCGGAATGCCTTTTCAACATCAGAAACGTAAATGATTCCGTCACCGGGATTTGCTGTTTTTCCGCAAGCGGAAATAATGCTGACGACGGTATCCACATTTTTTTTCTTTACCACCAATTCGAGTTTGGCAATCTCACTATCGGTGATGGAAAACTTTTGCGATACAAAGGCTTTTTTATCGTCCTGAAATTGTCCTGTTCCCTCAGCCACGGAAATGGTGATGTTTTCAAATCCGGCATCTTTCAGGTGGTGAACAATTTCATTTACTTTGTTTGGACGTACAAATGCTTTAATTTCTTTCATTATTCAGTTCTTTAATGTTCGTGTTCGGTTTCTCCCTTGCCCATTTCGGCCAGCAGGTAATAGGCTGAATTGATTGCTATCTCGGCATCTTCAGGCAATGGCGCCAGCAACCTGATCTCGACAAAACCATTGTCCCTGACCCCGGGTATGACCTCTGTTTTCCTGAAATACCATTTTTCTTCTTAATTTTGGCCGTGGGTATCTTCCTGAGCGTGGGCGTCTTCTTCCGTTTTGATAAAGATGAAATATTTATTACCCTCGGCGGCAATGGCTTCTTCTGGAAGGACATCGGTGGTGATGCTGTCAACCATGATGTGTGCATTGACATACATCCCCGGGATGATCTTCCCTTCGTTATTTTCGATGTAAGCATGGACGGTTATCGCCTTCGCTTCGTCTTCATAAGCCTTGCCGACTGAAAAGATGGTTCCTTTCAACTCCCTGCCGGGAATGTTGGAAATATTAAAGTGCACTTCCTGCCCGTTTTTGATTTTCGGGATGTCCTTTTCATAAACCAGCAGATCGGCATGAATTTTACTGTTGTCCACGATTTCAAACATGTCGTTGTTGGATTCCACATAGGATCCAATGTTGATTTTAGCCGAGCGCACATATCCTTGTATGGGAGAAACGATATTGATGGTTGAGGTGATGTTGCCTTTTTCCACCGATTTTATGTTGATGCCCAGCATTTTAAGTTTGGCTCTCAGACCAATGGCCGTTGATTCGGCAGTATTGAATGCGGCAAGAGCTCTCTGATAATCCTTCCCCGAACCTACTTTTTCTTCATACAGCTTTTTCTTCCGCTTGTAGTCCTGCTCCAAAAATTCCAGATTGTTTACATTTTCCAGATATTTCTGCTGCATGTTGACAATATCCGGGTGTTCAAGAATCGCGAGCAGTTGTCCCTTCTTTACAAAGTCGCCTTCGATAACAAAAACATTTGTAACCAAACCGCTCACGAGGGTGCTGACGTTGGCTTTGTTTTGCGGCAACAGCTCCGTTCTCCCGTTTGATTTTACGGTTGTGCTGATGTTGTGTTTTTCAATTTTCCCCAGCTTCAGGTTAATTGCATTCATTTGTTGCCTGGTAAGCGAAACCATGTTTTCCTGACCTGCTTCTTCACTGTGATTTTCCTGTTGGCTTACATCACCCGAATTGCAGGCCATGAGCAAGCCCGTAAATGCCAAAACTATAGTTAGATTTGTGATCTGTGTCTTCATTCTGTTTTTATTTTAAATGTTTTAAACCTGGTTTATTTAAAGTTTCCCAGCAGGTAATTCATTTCAATGACCGAAAGGTTGTATAGTTTGAGGTTGTCGAGGTACTGGGTGCGGATGCTGATACCCTGATCAATATTGCGAATGTACTCCACATAATCAATTTCACCTATCTGATAGCCTCTCTGCGCATATTTCAACAGTTCATCGGCAATGCCGAGTCCCTGACTTTCAAAATAATCAACCTGATTTTTATATTTGAGATATTCCTGTACCTGATTATTGAAAAATGTTTTGATCAGCATCCTGTTGTTTTCGTACCGGGCCTGAGTGATCTGCATGTCCACTTTTGCCGCATTGGCTTTTCCCTTTTTGGCACCAAAAGCAAGGGGGACGGAAACACCGAACAAAAAGCCCTGAAAGCCCGGAACACCATCAATACGTTGTCTGAAATATCCTGCTGAAATATCAGGCAGGAACTCCGCTTTTTGCAGCTTATACCTTTGTTCGGCTACTTTAATCAGCTGCTGGTAGTATTGCAGAAACGGGTTGTTATTGAGTTTGGAGGTGTCCTGAACCAGTTCGATCTCCATTTTCTTCAGTTCCTCGTCTGCAATGCTGATCGGTTTGTCAGTGTTCAACAGCCTTTGCAATTCCTGGAGATAGATCAGTACATCGGATTCTGCCTGCTGTTTTTGCAATTTGATCTCCTGATACTTTCCAAGTGCTGCAGCCTTTTCCAACAGGTTGGTCGCACCTGTTTCATACCTGATTTGTGCTGCCCGGGCGAAATCATGGTAAATGCTGTCCAGTTTCATAAACAGCTTCAGGCGGCTATAGCCGTAGGTTAGCAGCGAATAGGCAACCTTGACGTTTCTGATGAGTTCGTTTTGCGAAACCGACCTCATTTGTTCGCTCAGAACCACTCTTTGCTTTTGCAGCTTTGCTTGTGTTGCATAAGCTGTCGGGAACCTGAAGTTCTGCGATATTTCCCAACTGTTGTCAATTATCGACGAGTTGATCTGCCCGCGGGAGTAAGAGAACTCCATGTTGTCAAGATCAAAAACCGCCTTCTTCAGTTCCACTTGCTTTTCCACTCCCAGCGAGGCCACTTTCATTCGTGGGTTGTTTTTCAGGGCGCTGTCGATGGCCTGCTCCAGTGTCAGCTTCTGAAACTCCTGGGCACTTGTGCTTTGAACACCTGTTAGCAGTCCGGAAAACAACAGCCCGGCCAGCAGCAGGGTAGTGAGTTTGCCCGGCTTTGCAATGGTTTTCTTTTTTGAACCGGATGATTCAAACATATAGTAGAGCACGGGAATTACAACCAGGGTGAGTACCAGGGCTGTTAACAATCCCCCGATGACCACCGTTGCAAGAGGACGCTGTACCTCGGCACCGGCAGACTGGGACAATGCCATCGGGATAAAGCCGACAATATCGGTGCTCGCTGCCAGCAGGATGGGACGCATGACCTCTTTGGAACCTTGTCTGATACGTTCCAGAAGGTCGCTGACACCTTCTTCCTTCAGTGCGTTGAAACGGCTTATCAGAACGAGGCCGTTCATCACCGAAACACCAAACAGAATGATGAAACCGACTCCGGCTGAAATGCTGAAATTTATATCCCTGAAATAAAGGGAGAAAATCCCGCCGATAGCTGCCATAGGAATAGCCATGTAAATCAGCAGGGTTTGTTTGATGGAGCGCAGCGCAAAAAACAGCAGCACAAAAATCAGAACCAGCGCAAGCGGAACCACGACCAGCAGGCGGTTTTTTGCCCGTTCGAGGTTCTCAAAAGCACCACCGTATTTGATGTAGTACCCGGGTGGCAGTTCCATTTGTGCCTCCAGTTTCTGCCGGATTTCTTTTACTGTTGATTCCACGTCGCGTCCCCGCACATTGATTCCCACATAAATTCTTCTTTTGGTGCCGTCGCGGGAAATCTGCATGGGGCCGCCTTTGTAGTCAATCTCAGCCACCTCTTTCAGCGGTACCTGGTTCCCGTTGGGAAGGTGGACGTAAAGGTTCCTGATACTTTCGATGTCTTTCTTGTGCTGTTTCTCCAGGCGCACAACCAGGTCGAAGCGTTTTTCGCCTTCGAAAATGACTCCTGCCGATTCTCCGCTGAAGGCAGCCCTGACAATGGTGTTCAGGTCACGGATGTTCAGCCCGTACTGGGCAATCCTTTCGCGGTTGTACAGCACAGTCATTTGCGGCAGCCCTTTGGTCGCTTCCACCCGAAGGTCAGCCGTGCCTTCGACGGTTGCAATGATCTTTGCCATTTCCTGAACCTTCGCCGCCAGCACTTCCAGGTCCTCACCATAAAGCTTTACGGAAACATCCTCCCTTACCCCTGTAAGCAGTTCGTTAAAGCGCATTTCAATGGGTTGGGTAAACTCGAAATTCACGCCCGGCAGTACGGATACTTTTTCTTTCATTTTTTCAATCAGTTCGGCTTTTGTTTCTGCCGATACCCATTCGTCTTTGGGTTTCAGAATGACAAACATGTCGATGATGTCCATCGGCATGGGGTCGGTTGGGATCTCTGCAACGCCCATCCTTCCAAGAATTTGTTCCACCTCGGGAAAATTAGCCAGCACAATTTTCTGCAGTTTGGTTGAGGTTTCCTCCACTTCCGTAAGTGAGGTGCCCGGCTTCAGCAAAGCCTGGAAAGCAATATCGCCTTCATCCAGTTTGGGAATGAACTCGCCACCGATGTTCGTAAAGGTATAAACCGAAATGGCCAGCAAGCCAATTACCGAGAAAATGACGGCTTTTCGTGCTTTTAGTGCAAACAGCAACACCGGTTCGTAGATCCAGATCAGTCCCTCCAGTATCTTGTCGCTCAGGCTCTTCTTAGTTTTCGGCTTCCCTTTTAACAACAGGGCAGAAACAGCCGGTACGAAGGTCAGGCTCAGAATCAGACCGCCAATCAGTGCAAAACTGGTCGTTAAAGCCATCGGCTTGAACATTTTTCCTTCAATCCCGGTGAGTGCAAGGATGGGGAAGAAAATAATCAGGATGATGAGCAGGCCGAAAAATACGGAATTTGCCCGCCGTTTGGAAGCTTTATAAGTGATCTCATCCATCTCTTTGCTGGAAATAAGCCCCGTTTGATTTGTTCTGAAACGCTGGGCCACCAGCAGCATCACACTTTCAACAATAATGACCGCCCCGTCAATGATGATCCCGAAGTCGATGGCGCCGAGCGACATCAGGTTTGCCCAGACCCCAAAGATATCCATCAGTGAAAAAGCAAACAACAGCGACAACGGCATAACAGAGGCGATGATGAGTCCGCCTCTCACACCCCCCAGGAGCAATATCATAAAGAAAATGACGATGAGGGCGCCAAGCGCAAGGTTTTCGGCAACCGTCCCCGTCGTACTTTTAATCAGTTTGGAACGGTTTAAAAAGGGTTTGATTTCCAGTCCTTCGGGCAATGATTTTTGAATTTCCGCAATACGTTCCTGTACCCTTTTGATGACCTCGTTGGAATTTTCGCCTTTCAGCATCATGACGATGCCGCCAACCGCTTCGCCCTTGCCATCCTTGGTGAAGGCACCGTATCTTACGGCACTTCCAAATTTAACGGTAGCCACGTCTCTTATCAGTACGGGAATCCCGTCAACATTGGTGATGACGATCTTTTCAATATCCTTGATGCTTCTCAACAGTCCTTCTCCCCTGATGAAGTTGGCCATTTTGTCTTTTTCGATGTAAGCGCCTCCCGTATTCTCGTTATTTTTCTCCAGTGCATCGAAGATCTCCATAATGCCGATGTCCATGCTCTTCATTTTGTCAGGGTCAACGGACACCTCGTATTGCTTCTGATAGCCCCCGAAGCTGTTCACCTCCACAACTCCCGGCAGCATCGACATCTGGCGCCGTACGATCCAGTCCTGGATGGTCCTCAGGTCCATGGCGGAATAAACACTGTCGTAGCCGGGTTTCGGCATGATGGTGTACTGGTAAATTTCCCCCAAACCCGTTGAGATGGGTGCCATGAAGGGTTCGCCAAACCCTTTAGGGATCTGGTCTCTCACCTCGCTTAGTTTCTCAGCCACCAGTTGCCTCGGGAGGTAGGTTCCCATGTCATCTTCGAAAACAATGGTAACAACGGACAATCCAAAACGCGAAATGGAGCGCAGTTCAATCACCCCTGGCAGATTTGACATGGAAAGTTCCACAGGGTAGGTAACAAACTGCTCAATGTCTCCGGTTCCAAGGTTTGGCGTGGTGGTGATCACCTGCACCTGGTTGTTGGTGATGTCGGGGACTGCATCCAGCGGCACCTTGAACATGGAATAGATACCCCAGACAACCCAAACCAGCACAAAGGTCAGAATGATGAACTTTCGTTTAATGGAAAAAAATATTATTTTATCAATCATTTTGTGTTAGTATTTTTTTATAACTCATTGTCAGATAAATGTTTAAACGCCGGATGGAATCATTTTCGTTTGAAAAATATATGGCATTCAATCAGATTGCAGTTTGATAACAAACGCAGGTTGCAATGCAAGAAATATTGCAATGACTAAGTGAAGGCGGGGGAGCCGCGGGTAGGTGAATTGTCCGGAAAAATTAAAGCAAGCGGAATATCATGCCGGTTGAAAAGCTTCGATCCGCCGGAATTATTTTTGTTAACGCAAAAATGATCATCGTTATTAGCAACGAAGTCTGAATGTGCAACTTTGCCTGCCGTACTGATGCCGGATATCCCTGGTTTTTCGATAATCAGCATGTTAAAAGCATGGCAGTGTGCCGGGATCTCTCCCGAATGTTTGGCGGTATGGCCTTCCTGTTGCTGATTTTCAGCATGCGCAAAAACCGAATCGAAATGATGGTGATGCGGTAAAAGGCCGTGCGACAGGAACAACAGACCCGTGAGCCACAGTAATACTTTGTTGATATTTTTTCTTTGTTCCTGCATCTTCAGTTTTCCGGCAAAGCTGTTTTAACGCAGGCAAAATTAAAAAATAAGAAATGCAACCGGGTTGCAAAGGTTCTGTTCAAATTGAGAATTTCTTTAGAATTCTTCTCGTAACTTTGGTGGCTATTTTGCTGTTGATATGAAAATACTGGTTATTGAAGACGAACAGTATTTACTGGAGGCTATGACGGGCTACCTTGCGAGGGAAAATAATGTGTGCGAAGGGGCAAATGGTTTTCGTGCGGCATCGGAAAAAATAAGCCTTTATTCTTATGATGTCATTGTCCTCGACATTACCTTACCCGACGGGAGTGGCCTGGATTTGATGCCCCTTATCGAAAAAGAAAACCCCGAAGCGGGGGTCATTATTGTTTCTGCCCGCGGTTCGCTGGATGACAGGGTGAACGGGCTTGACCTTGGTGCCGACGACTACCTGACCAAACCCGGATTTATCGGTTTCTGGACCAAAGCCGATGCGGTTTCCGATTTTGACAATTTTCAGTTTAAAGGGGGAATAAAATAGTTGATCTATGCAACGATGCGATGGATTTTTCGGCCCGCTGAAAGCCACCCGGAACCCGACGCCTTGTTTTCAACAGGACAGTAGGATTTGAAGCTGTTTTTAACCGATATTCAAAAAAAGTACAGATTAGAATTTGCATTTCTAATCTGTACCCATTATCTTTGCAGAATGATAATCAGAAAAATAAAAACAGAAATAAACTCTTTGCTGGGAAAATTTCCTGTTATTTCCATCACCGGTCCCCGGCAATCAGGGAAAACCACATTGGTGAAATATATGTTCCCGGATTACAAATATGTGAATTTCGAGGATGTTGAAATAAGGGATTTTGCCAAATCCGACCCGAAAGCTTTTTTAAAGGCAAATGGTAAGAGGCTGATAATTGATGAAGCGCAACATGTGCCAGATATATTTTCTTACATTCAGGTCTTTGTTGACGACGATCCCCAACGACAATACATATTTACCGGGTCGCAAAACTTTCTGTTGATGGAAAAAATAACGCAAAGTCTTGCCGGCCGGGTTGCTGTTTTTTATTTGTTGCCTTTTTCGATTTTCGAATTGAAAAATTCAGGATATAAAATGAATAGCTACGAAGATTATATCCTCAAGGGTGGATATCCACGTATTTATGATAAAAAATTAGACGCAACCAATTGGTTGTTGAATTACATCACAACTTATGTGGAAAGAGATGCCCGTCAACTGGTTAACGTCGGAGACCTGGATTCATTTCAAAAATTTATTGCAATTTGTGCAGGTAGAATTGGCCAGCTTATAAATTTCACTTCAATAGCCAATGATCTGTCAATATCCTATCATACGGTTCAAAATTGGTTGTCAATTCTGGAAACAAGCTTTATCGTTTATCGTTTATTTCCTCATTATAAAAATTTCAATAAACGACTGGTAAAATCTCCGAAACTTTATTTTTATGATACAGGTTTAGCTTCTGCTTTATTGGGAATACAGACTGTTGAGCAACTTCAATTACACTACCTAAAGGGGGTGTTATTTGAAAATCTTGTCATTACCGAATTTTACAAACAATATTACAACAACGGGAAACGACCCGGATACTATTTCTGGAGAAATAATAAAGGGGTCGAAATAGACTGTATTCATGACGAAGGAATGCATTTCCAGGCAATTGAAATAAAATCGGGAACTACCATACACCCCGAATATTTTAAGAATATATTGTATTTTCAAAAATTATCCGGGTTAACATCCGATCAGCTTATTTTGATTTATGGGGGTGATGATTCTTATCAAAGAAGTATTGCGAAAGTAGTTTCATGGAAAGACCTGGATCAAATCGTTCCGATTGATTAATGCGGGAATACAGGTTTCCGGCAAGAATATAAGTACCCATAACGTCATCATCCGAAAGTCCGCAGCAAATCGGTGTTTCTGATCAATACACCCACCCCATGATGCCCATGCCGAAGATATTCATCAGGATGGGAACGGAATAAATGACTGCCAGCGTAATGATTTTGGCTTTCATTGTTTTCCGGGTGATGACGAACCAGGCGCCGAGGTAAAACGTCAGATAGCCGAAAAGGAAGATCTGGATGATACCCCCAAATGTGCGTTCCCAGAAAGGATATTCCCAGATCAGCAGGCCGCCCTTGTTCAGATACCATTCCACAAAAACACTGAAGGCCGAGTAGCCGATGGCCCAGAAAAGCGGATTGGGCAACCCGAGGATCTTTTTCTTTTTGTCCTCTTCAAGCGTGTGATACCAGGCAATGCCCGCCAGCAGGAACATGACCATGATCTCGATATTCCAGCCGACCATGGTGCGCAGGGCCGTATCTCCCGGTGCTGTCCAGAAAGCGGAACGGGTGGTGAGTACGAGCACCCATCCGTTCCAGGTTTCGTTGAAAAAATCAATACCGAAAATGGTAAGCCCCGCAAAAACGGCGTCGAAATTGCCGGTTTTCCTTCCTGCTTTGATTTCTTTCACATAGATGTAAATGACCAATGCCAGAAATGGAATGACATACCACTTCAGCATGGTCAGGTCGCGCAGGCCGTTCAGGGCCTGTAAGGATGCTTCTGTCATTATTGGTTGGTTTTCATGTGACTGTTTGTGTAAAATTAACCGCATGAAATTACAATAACTTTTGGAGAAAAGTTCAAAACCATTCAATGGCTGAATTTTATTTTGATGTGTTGACTTCAATTTATAATTCTTTTTATTCCGTTTCTAAGTATTGTGGTTTGGAAATTAAAAAGCAAACCAGGTTTGTAATTGCCCAATCTTAAGCAGGTGAGGACCTGAGCAATGTGAACATCGTTAAAAGCTTCAACGGTTTTGATTTCTATAACTACTTTCTCCTCTACCAATAAATCAATCCTATAACGATGATCAAGCTTTATTTCTTTATACACAACAGGCATGGGTTTTTCTTTTTGAACAATCAAACCAGCCTGCTTTAATTCATAATACAAGCATTCCTGATAAGCTGATTCCAGTAACCCCGGCCCTAATTGTTTGTGCACCTCAATAGCACAATCCAATAATCTTTTTTGATATTTTATCTTCGATCATAACATCTGTTTTTCTTCGTGAAACTTTGAGTCTTCTTTGTGGCTCTTTGTGCAATAGCTGTTACACAAAGTTGCTCAAAGAAGCCACAAAGGTGCCCAAAGAGATT
>JAJRWG010000177.1 GCA_024276895.1 Bacteroidota bacterium | reverse complement strand
TGACTTCTATGGAAAAATCCTCTCGGGAAAACAGCAAATGCGCGAACGCTGGAAGCGGGTGCTTACCAACACTTCAGGTGCCCTGGGCGAAGCCATCGGTCAGCTTTATGTGGAAAAATATTTCCCGCCCGAGTCCAAACAACGCATGCTGGCGCTGGTGGAAAACCTCAGAAAAGCCTTTGCCGAACGCATCCGGCAACTGGACTGGATGAGCGACGAAACCAAAGAACAGGCGCTGGCCAAACTGGATGCCATCACCGTGATGATCGGCTACCCCGACAAGTGGAAAGATTACTCGAAGCTGGAGATCGGAACAGGCAGCTACCTCGAAAATGTTCGCCGTGCCAGTGCATTCGAGTTTGAAAGGACGTTGAACAAAATCGGAAAGCCCGTTGACAAAACCGAATGGGGCATGCCGCCGCAAACAGTCAACGCTTACTATAATCCTTCCAACAACGAGATCGTTTTCCCTGCGGGAATCTTACAACCGCCGTTTTTTAACAAGGACGCTGACGATGCCGTGAACTACGGTGCCATCGGGGTGGTCATCGGACATGAAATGACGCATGGTTTTGACGATCAGGGACGGCAGTACGACAAAGAGGGCAACCTCAACGACTGGTGGACGGAAGAAGACGCAAAACGTTTTAAAGAAAAAACCGTTTTACTTGCCAGACAGTACGACAACTACACGGTGCTGGACTCCATGCACGTGGACGGCCAACTAACTATGGGCGAGAACATTGCCGACCTGGGTGGACTGAGCATCGCCTGGGATGCACTGTCGATGGCACTCCGCGGCACAGAACCCAAGCCCATTGACGGCTATACTTACGCGCAACGCTTCTTCATGGGCTATGCACAGGTGTGGCGGCAAAACATCCGCGACAAGGAATTGATGCGCCGCCTCAAAGAAGATGTTCACAGCCCCGGCGAGGCAAGGGTAAATGTACCGCCTTTCAACCTGGATGTTTTTCTCAAAGCTTTTGGCGTTACTCCCGACGACAAACTTTTTATCCCCGTTGAAGCGCGGGCTTACATTTGGTAGAAAAAAACAATGACACAAATCCATGACCGGACAAAAGCAAACAGGCTCACTTTATTTACATCGGGGCAGCCGTTTTTTACCGCTTTACTTTTTCCAGGCAATTTAATTACTTTTACACCTCAAATTAAAAACCCGTTTCTCAAATGAAAAAATCAATTCACCAATTGCTTGCCGGGCTGTTCTTCCTCTCCGGCTTCACACTTTTCGCACAGGTATCAGAAACTGTTGCCGAAGACCTGCTTCCGCAGGACACCAATGTAATCACCGGAAAGCTCGACAACGGGCTCACTTACTACATCCGTAAGAACATGAAACCTGAAAAGCGGGTGGAGTTCCGTTTGGTGGTGAATGCCGGTTCCATCCTTGAAGACAATGACCAGCAGGGCATCGCCCACTTTGATGAGCACATGGCTTTTAACGGAACCAAACATTTCGACAAAAATGACCTCGTTAATTTTCTTGAGAAATCGGGTGTTGATTTTGGTGCTGACCTGAACGCCTACACCAGTTTCGACGAGACGGTCTACATGTTTCAGATGCCTTCTGACAGGCAGGGCCTGCTGGACTCGGCGTTTATGGTGCTGGAAGACTGGGCACACAACGTAAGTTACACCGATGAGGAAATTGATAAGGAGCGTGGCGTCATTCACGAGGAGTGGCGGCTGGGACTGGGGGCTGACGACCGCATGCGCAAAAAATACATGCCCATCATCCTGAAAGGTTCGCGCTACGCCGAACGGATGCCCATCGGCAAAATGTCTGTGATTGACTCCTGCGAACACGATGTGCTGCGGCGCTTCTACCACGACTGGTACCGTCCCAACCTGATGGCTGTGATCATAGTGGGTGACATTGACACCGACTATGCCGAAGAACAGGTCAAAAAACATTTCAGCAGGCTGAAAGGTCCTAAAGAAGAAAGGCCGCGTACCGTGTACAGCATCCCCGACAACGACAGGCCTCTTATCGCCATTGCTACTGACAAGGAAGCTACCTACACTATGGCGGCATTGCTCTACAAAAAAGAAAAGCTGCCTTTGCTGACCATGAACGATTTTCGCGCCCATCTCAAATTCGAACTCTATGTAAACATGCTCAACGCCCGCATTTATGAAATCCAGCAACAGCCCGATGCGCCGTTCTTGTATGCCGGTAGTGGCTACGGAAACTTCCTGGCCCGGGCAAAAGATGCGTTTTCAATGTTTGCCATGGTCAAGGATAACCGCATCAACGATGCCATCACTTTGCTGATTGAAGAAAACAGGAGGGTCAAGCAGTACGGCTTCACCCAGAACGAGCTGGACAGGCAAAAAGCCGAACTGACCAGCAACATGGAAAAAGCCTTCCAGGAAAAAGACAAAACGGAATCGCGCCGTTTTATCGGCGAATACCTCAGCCACTTTCTTGAAGGCAAGGCCTTTCCGGGCATCGAAAACGAATTGGTCATCACCAATTCTTATCTGCCGGGAATTACCCTGGACGAGATCAACCAGCTTGCTTATTACATGGTCAAAGGCAACAACCTGGCCGTGTTGATTACGGCACCCGATAAAGAAGGCGTAACGGTTCCCACCGAAGAGGAAGTACTTGAAACCATTGCCGAGGTGGAGAAAAAAGAACTGGTAGCCTATGTGGATGAAGACATTGCATCTTCTTTGATCCCCGGTGAATTATCCTCCGGAACGGTGACCGGCAAAAGCACTGACGAAACCTTCGGCACCACCACACTGGTACTCGACAACGGCATCAGGGTTACACTCAAGCCCACCGATTTCAAAAACGACGAGATTCTGATGACCGCGGTGGCTCCGGGCGGCACGTCGGTGGTGAGCGACGAGGACTTCATATCGGCCAACTTTGCGGGACAGATCATTTCCATGAGCGGAATTGGCGAATTTGACAAGGTTGCCCTGACGAAATTCCTGACCGGGAAGAAAGTTTCGGTTTATCCGCAAATCGGGGAATTATCGCAGGGACTTTCTGGCAATTCAGTCAGGAAAGACCTGGAGACCATGTTCCAGTTGACCCATCTTTACTTTACGGATCCGCGCAAAGACACAACGGCTTTCAAGACCTTCAAATCGCAAATGGAAACCCAGTTCAGGTACATGCTCCAAAACCCGCAGATGGTATTTTACGACACCCTTTACAAGCTGGCTACCCAAAACGACCCGCGCACCATCGTTATTCCGACCGTTGAACAAATCAACAGCATTGATCTGGACAAGTCTTACGACTTCTTCAAAAGCAGTTATGCCAATGCGGGCGACTTCGAATTTGTGTTTGTGGGCAGTTTCGATCTTGACGAGATCACACCACTCATCACCAGGTACCTGGGCAGTTTACCGGCTGGCGATGTTGGCCGGAGCTGGCGGGATGTGAGTCCTGAATTTCCCGAAGGCATTACCGAGGCTGTGGTGCACAAAGGCACCGAGCCCAAAAGTGCCGTAGCCATCCTGATGGACGGTGACTTCGACTGGACAACCACCAACAGGCTGCAATCGCAGTTGCTGATGAAAATACTGAGTATTCGCCTTCGTGAGAGCATGCGCGAAGACCAGGGTGGGGTTTACGGTGTCGGCGCCCGGCAACGGCTCGAACGCTACCCCAAACCCAAATACAATGTTTTTGTTACATGGGGTTGCAGTCCCGATAATGTGGACACACTGGTCAGCACCGTTTTCACCGAAATGAAATACCTTGTCGAAAACGGTCCCGGCGATGTAAACCTTGCCAAAGCCAAGGAAACTTACCTCCGGGATATGGAAACCAACGTCAAGGAAAACAAGTACTGGCTCGGCAAAATAAAGGATGCCATCTGGTACAAATCGGAAATGCCTACGGCGGAAAAGATTAAAGAACTGGTTTCGGCCACCACCAAAGAAGAGTTGCAAAAAGCTGCACAGAAATATTTTACCGACGACCATTACCTGAAAGTGGTACTGATGCCTGAACAGGAGTAACAGCAAAATGACGACTGTCGCAAGCAGCCTGAGACTGCCCCGTGTGGCAGGTATTGTCAAAGACAAAATAAACATTCGATACATGAACCTCAGGGCTGACCGGAATTCAATCTGGGCAGTTCAAGGCAATTTTAATACGCCATGAAGACTCTTTCTAAACTTATTTACAAGCTGTTTGGCTGGAAAGCCACGGGTAACATTCCCGAAGGCATCACCAAGGCTGTTTTCATTATCGCACCCCACACGAGCAACCTGGATTTTTACATCGGACGGCTGTACTGCTGGATGAAGGACATCCCCATCAAAGTCGTTATCAAAAAAGAGGCTTTTATCAAACCTTTTGGATGGCTGCTTAAAAAGGCAGGCGGTATCCCTATCGACAGGAACAAAAAAGCCAACAGGGTTGACCAGGTTGTGGACCTGTTCAAAGAAAACGACCCCATGTTTTTCGCCATTACACCCGAAGGAACCCGCAAAAGGGCCAAAACCTGGAAAAAGGGATTTTATTACATTGCACTCAAGGCAGAGGTTCCCATTCTGCTTTGTTTCATCGATTACGAAAAAAAAGAGGCCGGCATCGGCCCGCCGTTTTACCCTACCGGGGATTTTGAAAAGGACTTTAAAGAAATAGAAGAGTTTTACAGGGGACGGATCGGTAGACACCCTGAAAATTTTAACTTATAATATGCAGAAAATCGCTTCTTTCATACTCAAAGTCCTTGGCTGGAAAATCTCCGGTGAGATTCCTCCGGGCATCAAAAAAGCCGTATTGATGCACGCACCGCACACCAGCCTGTGGGATTTTGTTATCGGCAGAATCGTTTTCTGGCATTACGGCTACAAGGTTAAATTTCTGATCAAAAAGAAGTTTTCATCTGGCCTTTTAGTGGTTTGATAAAGGCATTGGGAGGCATTCCGATAAACCGGAAAAAGAATGAAAAGATGGTGGATGCCGTGGCGCGAATGATTGACGAACGCGACGAGATCGTGCTGGTAATCACCCCCGAAGGCACCCGCAAACGTACGGAAACCTGGAAACGCGGATTTTACTACATTTCGCTCAAAGCCAACATTCCCATTGCACTGGGCTGGACCGACTACAAAAAGAAACAGGGCGGCATCGACCGCGTGTTTTACCCCACCGGCGATTTCGACAAGGATTTTAAGGAAATCCAGGCCTTTTACCGGGGAATCCACGCCAAACACCCTGAGAGGTACAATCTCTCGGAATGAAAACGAAGGAGGAGGGGAACTCATAAGCTTAAGTGAGATATCGAATATCGATTAATGAATATTGAATGATGTAATAACTGATTATCAGGAACTTCAAAGCGCCAAACACAAATCACCAAGCACAAAGCACAAAATCCATCTCGCCTCAGGCGAGACAAAATCCAAATCTCAAATAATACTCAAATACCAAATTTCAATTCTTCAAAAATCACCAATCACTAATCACCAATCCCCATCCGCCTGCCAGTACTGCACTTCGTCTTCATCCTCCTCCTCTTCTTCCAGTTCCCAGGAGTATTGCTTACGCCGCGGCCCTTCATTGCGGTAGTAAAAAGCCAGGGCCAGTCCGGAAACAAATCCACCGAGGTGGCCTTCCCAGGAGATGTTTTTTTCAGGAAAGAAATCGGGAAATACCCCCCAGACCATGCTGCCGTACAAAAAAGCCACGATCAGGGCCAGTGCCGCCAGTCGGGTGTCTTTGCGAATCAGGCCACTGAAAAACAAAAAGGACGAAAAACCGTAGATCAGGCTGCTGGCGCCGATATGCCACGAGTCGCGGCCCCCGAACCAAATCCACAGCCCCGACAGCAGCCAGATGCCGATGGTCACCCTGACGGCAATCTCACGGTAAAAATAAAACAGCGCCACCGACAGCAAGAAGAAGGGAACGGTGTTGGCCAGCAGGTGGGGGAATCCGCTGTGCAGCAGCGGTGACAAAACGATGCCCGGCAAGCCGTCGGCATGCAGGGGATGCACACCCAGAAACCCCAGACTAATGCCGAAACCGTATTCGACAAAACGCACCACCCACATGCTCAGCAGCAGGATGGCCGGAATTAGAACAGCGCCAAGCAGCTTTTGTTTTTCTGCATTCATCGGTGAACAAAACTAAACAATTCGCCTGTCAAAAAACGTGCCCCGCTTAGAGACTGTTTAAATTTCGTTTTTAGAATTTATTATCGTGTATTTTTCGTCAGATCGTGGCATTTTTGAGACGCATAATAAAACTGAAGGATGAATTTTAAACAGTCTCTTAATTCCTGCCACTGAATCTGTCTTTAATCCGTTTAACGCGCAACTATCCCGTTACATGTTTTATCTTTGCAGATTATCAAAGAATATCTGCCAAATTAATGAAGAATCTATTGTTAATCTCTCTTGCCTTCGTCCTGCAATTTGTTTCCTGTACCAATCCGGGAGAAATCCGGTCACTCAGCGCCAAAGTCACCAAACACAAATACTTTCCGGGACTTTCTTCCGCTTCGGGCGTTGTGTTTTCCGATGGCTTTATTTACCTGGTTGGCGACGACCTGCCTTTTCTTTTCAAGCTTGACGAAAACTGGAATGTTGCAGGAAAACGGAAAATTGCAGGCATTGACTCCATCGTCAACGGCAGGACGCCAAAAAGCCTGAAAGCCGATTTCGAGTCCATGGCCCTGCTGGAAGAGTCCGGGAGCAAACAACTGCTGATTTTCTCATCAGGTTCGAAAAGAACGACCAGGGACACTGCTTTTTTACTGCCCCTCTCCCCCGGAGGCCCGGTCTTCAGCAAAAACATGCGCCCTTTTTACGAGGCCATCATCAAAATGGCGAATCTGCCTGCGGCAAACACCATCAACATCGAAGGGCTGGCCGTTTCGGATGACAGGATATTTCTACTGCACCGTGGCAATGTGAGTGAAAATTTTATGATTGAAACAAAGCGCAATGCCTTACTGGCTTTCATCAGAAATGACACTTCCGCCCTGCCTGAACTGAAAGTTTATCCTTTCAAACTACCTTCTTCCGACAGTGTGGCAGCCGGTTTCTCCGGGGCTTGTGTACTACCTGCATACGGCGGCCTGTTGTTCACCGCTTCGCTTGAAAGCACTGCCAACGAAACCGACGACGGTGCCGTGCTGGGCAGCTACCTGGGCTTTGTCCCTTTTTCGAAGCTGGCTTCCGGAGAATACCTGTCGGTAATGGTCTTGAAGGAGGATGGCAGTCCCCTTCAGAAAAAACTGGAAGGAGTCAGTGTGAAAGAGGAAAACGACGGTAAGATCAACATTTTTGCGGTTTGCGACAACGATGACGGGAGTTCCGACATATTTGAAATTGCATTAAAAATAAATCAGGAATAAAAACGTTTAAATTTACCAACCCGGCTTAATACCTGACTAAATCAACTGCTGTTGCCTATGCAAAAAAGAATCATCACACTCATCCTGCTTATTGGCATTTTGCACACGGTGACCCTGGCCCAGAAAGGCTTTCTGACCCTGAGCGGCTTCGTTTCGGACAACGAAAACGGTGAGCACCTGCCCGGGGCGACCATCCTTGTTGACGGGCTTAACAAAGGGACGGTAACCAACACTTACGGCTACTATTCCCTCTCCCTGCCGCAGGGAAAATACCGCATTGTTTATTCTTTCATCGGCTACGCCAAGATAGTGGTTGAACTGGATTTACGTCTCGACACAACCCTCAACATCGAGATGCAAACGGTTACCGAACGTTTGCAGGAGGTTGAAATCACTGACCAGGCTGCCAGGGAGAACATCACCTCGGACCAGATGAGCACCAACACCCTGAGTGCTAAAAACATCCAGTCCATTCCCATGCTCATGGGGGAGGTTGACCTGATCAAGGCCCTGCAACTGTTGCCCGGTGTCAAATTCGTTGCCGAAGGTACGTCGGGCTTCAGTGTCCGTGGCGGCAGCCCCGATCAAAACCTGACCTTGCTCGACGAAGCCACGGTTTACAATGCGGGCCATCTGATGGGCTTTTTCTCGGTCTTCAACAACGATGCAGTCAATAGTGTGACACTTTACAAAGGCGATCTGCCTGCACGTTACGGCGGCAGGCTCTCCTCGCTGGTGGACGTGCGAATGAAAGAAGGAAACATGAAGAAGTTTCACGGCAACGGCGGCATCGGGCTGGTGGCTTCGCGGCTTACCCTCGAGGGGCCCATTGTCAAAAACAAAGCTTCGTTCATGGTTGCCGGCCGCCGTACTTATGCCGATTTGTTTCTTAGACTTTCCCAGGACGAGATTCTGCAAAGCAGCGCACTCTATTTTTACGACCTCAACACAAAAGTCAACTGGTCGGTGAATCAGCGAAACCACATCTATCTTTCGGGCTACTTTGGTAAAGATGTTTTAAAAAGCTCGCAGTTTAAAATGAATTGGGGAAACGCCACCGGAACCCTTCGCTGGAACCATATTTTCCACGAGAAATTATTCTCCAACTTCACCTTTGTGGTGAACCGCTTCAATTATGCCCTGGGCATCCCCGAAGGAAACATCCAGGCTTTTTTGTGGGAATCGGAACTGACCGACTACACTTTCAAAGGCGATTTTACCTGGTATGCCAACAGCAACAACACTGTGCGCTTTGGCGTTTCGTCCATTTACCACGACTTTTTCCCCGGTACCATCGAAGGGCTTGGCGATTCGGCCTCCATCGGAAACTACTCCATCCCAAGCAATTATGCCATCGAAAGCGGGATTTACCTGAGCAATACCCAAAAACTCGGAGCACTGTTCACCCTGAAGTACGGATTGCGGCTGTCCGTGTTCAATAATATCGGACCAGGGACGGTTTTCGGTTACGATGCCCAGGGTTCACCCGTTGACTCTACCGAATACCCCGCCGGGAAAATCTATAATACATACGTAGGACTGGAACCGCGTTTGGGCATTGTGTTCAAGCTTAACGAAATCTCCTCGCTGAAAGCCAGCTACTCGCGAAACTTCCAATACATTCAACAAGCCGAAAACTCAACGGGGGGCTCTCCCCTGAGCATTTGGTTCCCGGCCAGCCCCAACGTCAAACCGCAAATCGGCGACCAGGTAGCTCTCGGCTATTTCAGGAATTTCAAAAAAGGAATGTTTGAATCTTCTGCCGAGGTGTACTACAATAACGTAAAAAACGCCATTGATTTCAGGGACCATGCCGACCTGCTGCTGAACAAGTTCATTGAGGGAGAGTTGCTCACGGGCAAAGCCTGGGGCTACGGCATCGAATTGATGCTGAAAAAAAACAGGGGCAAGTTCTCGGGTTGGATAAGCTACACTTATTCCCGGACTTTTCAGGAAATCACCGGCATCAGCAACGGCGACCCCTACCCTGCCAGCTACGACCGTCCTCACGATTTTTCCATCGTTGTGAACTACAACATCGGACAGCAGATCAGCCTGGGCCTTACCTGGGTGTACCTGACAGGACAGCCGATTACTTTCCCTGTGGGACGTTTTGTTTACGGCAATAAAATCGTTCCCGTTTACTCGGAACGGAATTCCTACCGTATGCCTGAATATCACCGGCTGGACGTTTCGTTCACCTGGCGCGACAAAGACAGGCCCGGTAAAAAATGGCACAATTCAATCAACATTTCCGTTTACAACGCATACAACCGCAAAAACCCGTGGGTGATCAACTTCTTGAGCGACCCCAACGATCCCAACGTTACCTATGCCGAATCGACTTATTTGTTTGGCATTATTCCTTCAATTACGTACAACTTCAGATTTTAAAACGATGAAACAAAAGACAATCCGTATTTTCATTCTCCTCGGCATCAGTTTCGGACTGCTGCACGGTTGTACCGAACGCATCGACATTGAGCTTGAACAGGAATTCACCAGGCTGTCGGTGGAAGGCTATGTTACAGCTGACAAAAACACTTTTCAGTTTGTCAGGCTGACCAAAACCGCAGGTTATTTTTCCAACGAACCTCCTCCTCCGGTCAGTGGTGCCACGGTCAGCGTGGATGACGGGACAAATCTTTTCATGTTTACCGAAGATCAGCAAAACCCGGGCTACTACCGTCCGCCGCAGGATTTTCAGGGTATTCCGGGAAAAAAATATCAGCTATCCGTCGAACTTGCCGAAGAAATTGCCGGCACCACACATTTTGAAGCTACCGAAACCATGCCGCCGCTTTCCGATGACATCGATTCCATCCGCATCATTTACAGAAGCGATTTCGATTTCTGGGCTATAAAATTTTACGGTTACGATCCGCCGGGTCCGAATTTTTACATGTTTAACGCCATCCGCAACGGGGTGCTCATCACCGATTCAATCCAGAAGGTAAATGTCACCGACGACAAACTGGTTGACAACTCATACATCAACGGTGCCTATGTGATGATCCTTGACAGGACGGAACTGAATCCGGGTGACCAGTTCACACTGATCACTTCCAGCATTTCGGAAGAGTACTACAATTACATCCTCGGGTTGCAGGCGGAGCTCCATCCCAAAAACCCTTTATTCAGCGGGCCTCCGGCCAATGTAACCACCAACCTGAGCAGCGGCGGTGTGGGTTATTTTGCGGCTTTCCCATCGGCATATACCGATTACATCGTACGGCCTTTCTAAGGACGGGGCAGGTCTTCCACCTTACCTTTGGCCCGAAACTGGTTGTACACCGGGTTGGCATACATCTGGTAAAACAGCTTTTCAATTTCATCGGGGTCGGTATTCACCAGTTGCTGCGCCATCTCCAGACGCTCGGCCAGGCGAACCCTGGTTTTTTGGTCATAATGGGCTGCAAAGCGATTGCTGTTTTCAAGCAGGTCGCAGGCCAGGTAGTTGGTTGGCCACAGGTGGTAGTTGAGATAGATCTGTTTGTCAATGATCCGCGCCACTTCCTCCACTACTTCACTCTTGTTAGCAGCGTCGTCAATCTTAAGCAACTCGTCATTGATGGGCTTGCCCATGGTAAAATGTATCCTGCCCTTGGGCAGGGTTACCCCGCCGATGATGCTTTTAAAATCTTCGTCAGGATCCTTAACGTAGTTTTCCTTTTTGGAGCGGTAAATCTCCCTGACCTTCATGGCGCCGCAGGGTTCCAGTTCATAAGAAATGGTCACAGGGACGATGTTCAAATCTGCCAGGCCCGACTTCACATCCGATTTTCTGGAAAGCGACAGCATCTTCAGAATGCTGACATCGGTCTGATCGAAACCGTTTTTGGCCCTTCCTTTGCGCTGGGCAATCCACACGGTTTTGTTCCGGTCAACAACTACCTCGCGGATGTAATCCGAGAGCTTTTTCGAGTTGATGAGCATCTCTTTGGGGCTGCCTTCCCTGAAGACGGTGATCATCTGGTTACATTTCCCCAGGTCAACGATCAACTGTGATACCATCAGGTTATTGCCCCAGGTGATCTGGCTGGTTTCCAGGCCGTATTCCAGTTGCAGCAAGCCGAGGATGGATGAGTCAAGTGCGATGTCGCGGTGGTTGGCGATGAAAACATAATGTTCGTCATTGGAAATGTTCTCAAAACCACTGGAGGTCAAGCCTTCGGAAGTGTTGCGGATGATGGCCTGGATGGCAGGCAGGGTCAGCACCTGTTGAAATTCCTCTACATTTTTCACCTCTTTCAGCTTGCTGAGGATGGGTTGGTGTTCTTCTGGCGGAAACAAATAATCGAGTAAGGCTTTAAACTGCGGGTTTGCGAGTATCCGGGGGATGGCTTCCTGGATTTCCTGGTTATTGTATGGCCGGATTTCGTTAAAAACTGGTTCAGGCATCTTTTTTTAATTACGCGATAAAAGTATAAAAATATCAAAACGCATCCAAAACAGTGCAATTTTATTTTGCCTCTGCAACTCAGTTCCGGGAGTTTTTGCTTCTCCCCGGCCTGAAGGCCGGGTAACTGATGGCCGTTGAAATGGGGGCCTGCTATCTGAACCTGATAAGGTCCAATCCGCTCAGTAACTTTCAAGCCAGTCGGCAAAGGGATCGTTCTCACCCCTGACAAAAGGCCTCATCCTGAAAGTAAAACGATACTTTGCCGCGGGAAGCCGGTATGCCTTGTGCGGACGGGCACCCCAGGAATTGTCGCCGCCAACGCCCATTTGTTTGAAGTCGATGTTCAAAAAAGTTTCAGGACGTGCTTTCAGATCAACGGTGTGGCGGTAGTTTTTGCGCGTTAGCTGATCCAGGTCGGAAACACTGAAATGCAGTGCCGAAAAGCTGAAAAACCTGGAGGCCTTGAAAAACAAACCCCTGCCGTCGGGACGGTTGACCACCAGCCAGCGCACATCCGTCTTGTATCCGTTTTCCTGGGGACGGATGTAAGGAAAGTACTGCTTGCCGACCGTACTGCTGTACAAACCCACGAAAGCGGAGGAGTTGCGGTCGCTGTAATTTTCGTGCGGCCCCCGTCCGTAAAACTGCAGTTGCTCCATTTTACCGGTCAACTCCAGGCTCATGCCGAAGCG
>JAJRWG010000176.1 GCA_024276895.1 Bacteroidota bacterium | reverse complement strand
TCAAATTATAGTATTCAGTAAGTAAACACTGTTTTGGTAATCCCGGAAGGACTTCCCACATCACTTTCTGCATGAAAGCGACCCCTATGGAATGGGCTGCAAAGCCGATAATAAACTTTGCCTGGAACCTTCCCATAAGTTACCCCGACTTTCAAGTCGGGGGCACCAAACACTCATAAGTTACCCCGGCTTTCAAGTCGGAGCATAAAAAAACCGCCCTGAAAAAGGACGGTTTCGTGATCCCGGCAGGACTCGAACCTGCGACCCGCAGCTTAGAAGGCTGCTGCTCTATCCAACTGAGCTACGAGACCAATTGACCGGGCAAAAGTAGAGATTATTTTTTTAAAAAAATGGTTTCGAGATTTGGAGGTATAAAATTATTATCTACTTTTGACCAATCGTTCAGTCAAACAAACTATGCCATGAGTCCGAGAACACCTTCGCAACTGGAAGTCATTCGTCAGCAAAAGATAAGGCTGATCTATGATGTGGCCCTGGAACTGTTTGCCACCCACGGTTACGCATCTACATCGGTAAGCATGATCGCCAGGAGGGCGGGCATTTCTAAGGGATTGATGTACAATTACTTCGAGAGCAAGGAGGAGTTATTGCGCCGGATTGTGATGGGTGGGTTTCAACAGTTTTTGGGATTGCTTAAAGTGGAAAATGAAAGAAACGTCAAAAAGGAGGAAATCATTAATTTTATCGACGAAAATATCAGGCTGCTCAAGCGGGACTACAATTATTACAAAATGTATTTCTCACTGACCTTTCAGCCGGAGGTTTTTAACCTGCTCAAAGAAGAGGTGATGCAGTATTTTATGGGGGTGATGAACATCCTGGTGAGCTACTACGCCAAAAGAGGTGTTCCCAGCCCGCTGGTGAAAGCCCGCTTCCTGTTTGCTGTTTTTGACGGCATTGCCGTGCACTACATTTCTGATGTGGAAAGTTTCCCGCTGGATGAAAGCCGGGATTTACTCATCGAATTGCTTTGAAGCTGAACGAAAATTTTGAAAAAAAGGCACGAACACTGCATCGGTGTATTCGTGGCAAACAAATAAGAAATGCGTAAACCTATGAAACTGATCACAATTCTCCTGGCCTTGCTGACCGGGCTTTCTACCGGCCTTGCCCAGGAGATGACAGCCAAACAGATTGTCCAGAAAGCCGACGACCTTCAGCGCGGTAAGACCAACAAGGGCGAGATGTCCATGACCATTATCCGGCCTAAGTGGGAACGCACCATCACCCTGAAAAACTGGTCCAAAGGCACCAAATACAGCATGACCTACATTACTTCACCGGCCAAAGACAAAGGGCAGGTTTTCCTGAAACGAGAAAACGAAATGTGGCAATGGGTACCCAGCATCAGCCGGATGATCAAAATACCACCCTCCATGATGTCGCAGGGCTGGATGGGCTCCGACTATACCAACGATGACATTCTCAAGGAAAGTTCCATTGTGGTAGACTACAACCACAAGCTCATTGGGGAAGAACAAGTGGCGGGACTGGACTGTTACAAGATTGAACTGATCCCAAAAGAAGATGCCGCCGTAGTATGGGGAAAAGTCATTAAATGGGTCAGCAAAAACGAGTTCTGGCAACTGAAAACGGAGTATTACGACGAGGATGACGATCTGATCAGAACCGAGCAGGCTTCGGAAATCAAGCAATTCAGCGACCGGAAGCTGCCCTCAAAAATGGAGATCATTCCTGCCGACAAGCCGGGGAACCGGACGGTTGTGTACGTCCTTTCCAGTGACTTTAACGTCAAACTGGATGACAGTTTCTTTTCGCAGCAAAACATGAAACGGGTGAGGTAAGGTGAAAGTGCGAAGCAGTGAGCGAACGAATTGATTAATGTTCAACCTTTAAAGTTTAATAGCATGGGCATCAAAAGGTTTGAGGAAATTCAGGCCTGGGTAAAAGCAAAGGATCTTGCGGTGAGGTGCGCTCCATGTTGTACCTCGCAAAAGACCTTGGAAAAATAGATGAAGAAACATTTGATGAACTGTTTAACACCACTTTGGAGATTTCCAGAATGATTTCAGGATTAATAAGAACCTTAAAATAATTTTGATAAAATGAACCAAAAAAAAACATCATCGAACTTTCCACTTTCACCTTTGCACCTTCTCCTTTTCCCTCAGCACTTTAACCTTTCACTTTCGCACTTTCCCCTTTTCCCTCAAACCTTTAACCTTCTACCTCAATGAATATAAAAATTGCCTGGCGGAACATCTGGCGAAACAAAAAGCGGACACTGATCACGGTCAGCTCGGTGATGCTGGCGGTGGTACTGGCCGTATTCACGCGGTCGTTTCAGGAGGGTACTTATGCCAAAATGATTGAAAATGCCATTGGCAACTTCACCGGCTACGTGCAGGTGCATCAGAAAAACTACTGGGACGACAAGACCATCGACAACGGCATTGAAGTGAACGACACCCTGATCCGGCAATTAATGACCATTCCGGGTGTGGAAGGGGTAAATCAGCGACTGGAAGGCTTTTCGCTGGCTTCGCACGGCAATCGCACCAAAGGCACACTGGTGATGGGTGTTGAGCCGCAAAAGGCTGACAAAATGCTGAAGCTGACCAGTAAAATTGTAGCGGGAAGCTACATCGGCGATGGTGATCAATCCATTGTGATGGGCTCCAAGCTGGCCGAATACCTCCGGCTCACCGTTGGCGATACGCTGGTGCTGCTTGGACAAGGACATTGGGGACAATCGGCCATCGGTGCCTTCCCGGTGAAAGGAATCGTTAAAATGCCCACTCCTGACCTGGACCGGCAAATCGTGCTCATGCCACTGAAGCTGGCCGAAACGTTTTATTCTTTTGAAAATGGGATAACCTCGCTTGTGGTGCGTTTTAAGGAATCGGACAGGGCAGATGAGATCACTGCCGCCATTAATGCCCGCATCGATACCGCCAGGTACCACGCCATACCCTGGCAGAAAATGTCTCCTGAAATGTTACAGCAAATACAAAGCGACAAGGCAGGCGGTATTTTTATGATCGCCATCCTGTACATGATCATTGCCTTTGGGGTGTTTGGTACCGTGCTGATGATGACCGAAGAACGTAAAAAAGAATTCGCCGTGATGATTGCCATCGGCATGCAAAAAACCAAGCTGGTACTGATCACATTTTACGAAGCCGTCCTGATGAACCTGGTAGGCGTGGCCCTTGGAATCGCTTTCACCATCCCGCTGGTGATTTACTTCAATATCAACCCCATCCGTATTACCGGTGAAGCAGCGGAGTCGATCGTCAAACTGGGTGTTGAGCCTGTAATGCCTACTATTCTGGAATTCAGCATATTTTTACACAACATAATCGTCATCCTCGTTATCACGGGTGTTGCAGCCATTTATCCGCTGTTGTCCATTTTAAGGATGAAGGTCATCAAATCATTACGGCGATGAAAGGGAGAGAACGCATGATTTTAAAAAAACGGAAAAAAACTAAATCGGGATGAATAGCACAAATCTCAAAATGGCCTGGCGGAACGTGTGGCGGAATAAGCTGCGTAGTTCGGTAGTCATTATGGCTGTAACGGTCGGGCTTTTTGGCGGGCTGGCCGCTTCTGGAATTATGAAAGGGATGGTGGTTGACATGGTGCAAAATGCCCTGGAAAACCAAACCTCTCACATTCAGCTGCACAACAAAAAGTTCCCGGCCAACAACGATGTGGCTTTTCTCATTGAGAACACATCCGCGATCATGCAAAAGCTTGCGGCTGAACCGGAAGTGAAAGCCGTTTGTCAGCGGACCAAAACTTTCGGAATGGCTTCAACAGCAGCTACAGGTGTGGGCGTGATGATCAACGGCGTCCAACCTGGTAAAGAAAAGCTGGTGACCAAAATTTACGATAAAATTAAATCGGGCAGCTATTTTACTTCTGGAAAGAAGAACAGGGTGATCCTCAGCGAAAAGCTGGCGAAAAAACTCAATGTCCGTGTCAAATCAAAAGTTGTGATCACCTTTCAGGACTTCAAAGGCAACCTCACCGGTGCCAGCTTCAAGGTGGAAGGCATTTATAAAACGCAGAATACCATGTTCGACGAGCAAAACCTGTTCGTCCGCAAAGCCGATCTGGATCGCCTGCTGGAATTGCCCACAGGTTCATCCCACGAAGTGGCCGTGCTTTTAAACGATTACGAAGAAACCAGCGTCATGGTTGAACGCATCCGAAAACTGTTTCCGGAATATCTGACAGAAGGCTGGTATGACATCGACCCGTACCTGAGGCTGACATCGGCACTCACAGACTTTACTTTGTTTATTTTCATGGGAATCATCATGCTGGCGCTGGGCTTTGCCATCGTAAATACTATGCTGATGGTGATCCTGGAACGAACCAAAGAACTGGGCATGATCATGGCCATCGGAATGAACCGTTTCAGGGTTTTTAAAATGATCATGTATGAAACCAGCATGCTTGCAATCGTGGGCGGCATTCTGGGAATATTGATCACCATGCTGTTTACCTGGTACTACGGGAAGGAAGGTATCGACATTTCGGCGGTAGCCAAAGGATTTGAGTCGCTGGGCTACAGTTCTGTAATGCGACCTGTTTTGGACCTGTCGGACTACCTGGAGGTTATTTTGATGGTGATGCTTACGGGCATTGTCGCTTCCATATTCCCGACCATCAGGGCCTTGAAAATGAAACCGGCAGAGGCGATAAGGGAAGGGTGATTGGTGATTGGTGATTGGTGATTGG
>JAJRWG010000175.1 GCA_024276895.1 Bacteroidota bacterium | reverse complement strand
TTGATCATAAATGCAAGGGTTTTGATATAAAAATACAACAAACCTTGCATTTACAACCCATTAAACAAGCTAAGTTATCAACATATTGGATTGAATATCAACGGGTAAAATGGGGGATTTTGGAAAATCAGCAGAGCCTAAATAAAAATAACGTTGGGCAACAATCACCGTTGCGTTGACCGAATCAGCTTATCCCTGTTTTCCGGGAGCCCAATCTAAATTTGGTTTGATGAAACTTTTCCAAAGTTCCAAGCTTTGGAAAAGTTGGGGCTTTGCTTCAGACTTCCGTTATTTTCGGGGATGAAAATGCCCGAAAACCACTTCCGCTTTGGCTTTGCCCACCACTTCGGCAAGCTCTTCCCGCGAAGCGGCGGCAACTTTCTTCACCGAACGGAATTTGCGTAACAGCTTTTGCGCGGTCGTGAAACCGCCCCCCGGGATGGCCGTCAGTTGCGATTTGACTGTACCTTTTTCCCTGCGTTTACGGTGGTGGGTGATGCCGAAACGGTGGGCTTCGTCACGCAGGTGGCGGATCACCCGCAGCGTTTCCGAGGTCTTGTCAAGGTACAGCGGCAAGGGGTCGCCCGGAAAGTACAGCTCTTCCAGTTTTTTGGCAATGCCCATGACGGTGATCTTTCCGTAAAGTCCCAGTTTTTTCAGGCTTTTGACGGCCGCGTTCAGTTGTCCCTTGCCGCCGTCCACCACGATCAGTTGCGGCAGGGGTTCGTTTTCATTCAGCAGCCGGCCGTAGCGGCGCAGGATGATCTCTTCCATGGAGGCGAAGTCGTCGGGCCCTGCCACGGTTTTGATGTTGAAATGGCGGTAGGCTTTTTTGTTAGGTTTGGCATCCACGAACTGCACCATGGCCGCCACGGGGTAACTGCCCTGGAAATTGGAGTTGTCAAAACATTCAATCAGCTCGGGCAGTACCTGCATCCGCAGGTCTTTCTGCATGCGCTCGAGCAGGCGTCTTTTATGGCGGTCGGGGTCGGTCAGTGCTGCCTGTTTGCGCCTTTCCATCTGGTAATACATGGCGTTGCGTTCGCTCAGCTCCAGCAGTTGCTTTTTGTCGCCGCGTTGCGGGACGGTGATTTTCACCTCAGGAATTTCCACCCCCGGATTGAAAGGCAGGATGATTTCAGCGGCCTTGCTGTTGAAGCGCTGCCTGAAATCAGCGAGGGCGAAGGCCAACAGTTCGTCGGTGGGTTCGTCCAGCTTTTTTTTGATTTCGATGGTGTGCGCCTGCACGATGGCGCCGTCCATCACGTTCAGGTAGTTCACGTAGGCCAGCTCCTCCCCTGCGATGATGGACAACACGTCCACGTTGTGGATGCGCGGGTTGACGATGGTGGACTTGCTTTTGTATTTTTCAAGAATCCCGACTTTTTCTTTGAGCATTTGTGCGCGTTCAAAGTCCATTTTTTCCGCGGCCCGGTGCATGAGCTTTTTCAGTTCGGCAATCACCTGCGAAATGTTTCCTTTGATGATGGAACGTGCCTGCCTGATGCTTTCGTCGTAATCTTCCCGGCTCTGTTTGCCCACGCAGGGGGCTTTGCAGTTACCGATGTGGTATTCGAGGCAAACCCTTAACCTGCCTTTTTCGATGTTTTTTTCGGTAAGCTTCAGCTTGCAGGTGCGCAAAGGGTAAAGTTGTTTGACGATGTCCAGCAGGGTGCGCATCATCCTGACGGAAGCATAGGGGCCGAAATATTCCGAGCCGTCCTTCACCGGGTGGCGGGTGGAAAAAATGCGCGGAAAAGGTTCGTTTTTGATGCAGATCCAGGGGAAACTTTTGTCGTCTTTCAGCTGGATGTTGTAACGGGGCTGGTACTCTTTGATGAGGTTGTTTTCCAGTAGCAGCGCATCCATCTCGGTGGCGGTAACCACAAAACGGATGTCGGCAATCTTTCTGACCAGCAGTCGCAGCTTGCCGCTTTGGTGGGTTTTGGTGAAATAACTCGCAACACGCTTTTTTAGGTTTTTGGCCTTGCCCACGTAAAGGATCTTCCCCTCTTTGTCGTAATACTGGTAAACGCCCGGCTTTTGGGGCAGCGACCTGAGCAGGGCGCTGAATGCATTATGTGGGTTTTCTTTCGTCAAAAAAATTAAGTGTTTTGAAAATACAAAGTTAGCAAACCATTGTATCTATTGGATGCATGACAGTCCCCACCGCACATGCCTTCGCTTCAGACTTGCACCATTTTTCAAGCATCAGTTTACCGGATAGTGCTCCGGCTTTTTCCCGAAGAAATGAACCACAAGGTACAGGCCGCCCATCCCCGCAGGGAAAAGTATCCAGGGCGAAACACCGTAGGCGGCAGGAAGTGTTCCCAGCACAATGGCAAGAAATCCGGTCGTCAGGGCATAGGGCAACTGGGTGCGCACGTGTTCGATGTGCGGGCACGAACTGGCCAGCGAGCTGAGGATGGTGGTGTCGGAAATGGGTGAGCAGTGATCGCCAAGCACCGAACCGGTGAGCACCGCCGCCGCAATGTTGTGAAAAATGGACATGGATTCGCCGTAGCTCAGTCCCGAGCTTTCGGCCACCAGCCAGCCGGCGGGCAGAATGAGCGGGTACAAGATGGCCATCGTCCCCCAGGAACTTCCCGTGGAAAACGAAACCAAAGCCGCAATGATAAAAGTAATGGCCGGAATGAGAAAAGGCGACACGGCGGCATCCAGCAGCAGTTGCGAGATGAAGTCGGCTGTGTGCAGGTGCTGGGTGATGAGTGCCACCGCCCATGCCAGCGTCAGGATCATCACCGCGGGAAGCATGGTTTTGAAGCCGCCGGTCAGGCTGTTAATGGCTTCTCTCAGGCTGAGCAGCCGCTGTGCCAGCGTAAGTGCCAGGGCCGTTACCATGCTGCCCAGCGATGCCCAAAGCAGGGAAATGTAAGGATCGGAACGGCCGATGGTTTCCGAGAGTTTTTCGAAGAATCCCATTTGTGTGTTGTCCCAAACCGTTTGCTCCCAGCCGGTGTACAGCAGTCCGCCAAGCGTGCCGAAAACGATCACCAGCACGGGAATCACGGCGTTGAAGCTTCTGGGTTTCACATTTTGTGCCGCCTGCATTTCATCGGGAAGTTCCGGCCCGTTTTTTTCCGTTGCGGCACCGGCTGTGAATTCCTTCGACCTGGCCCGGGCCTCGGCCTTGAGCATAGGGCCGAAATCGGTTCCTTTCCAGATCAGGAACAAAATGAAAACCAGGGTGAAGAAAGGATAAAAGGAATAAGCCAGCGAATGGAAGAACACGCCGTAAGCCGATTCGTCCAGGTTCAAATCGTTGATGCCGTCCTGGATGTAGCTCAGCTCGGCGCCGATCCAGGTGGTGACAAAAGCCACCGAAGCCACGGGAGCAGCCGTGGAGTCGATGATGTAGGACAGTTTTTCGCGCGAGATGCGCAGCTTGTCCGTCAGCGGACGCATGGCGTTGCCCACCACCAGGGTGTTGGCGTAATCGTCAAAAAAGATGAGTACGCCCAGCGCCCAGGTGATCAGCGCGCCCGAACGGGGGCCGGTGGCGTACTTCGACAAACGGTTTACCACCCCTTTCATGCCGCCGTTGCGCGTGATCAGCCCCACCGTGGAGGCGATGATCATGGAAAACAAAATGATGGACAAATGCCCGCTGTTGTTGAGCGATTGGAGGATATAGGTGTCGATAATGGCCAGGAAACCTTTGAAAACGGCGGAAAAAATACCGGCGCCCTGGTAAAAATAAATGATGAACGTTCCCGACCAGATGCCTGCGAAAAGGGCGGTGTACACCTCGCGAAACACCAGTGCGAAAAAGATGGCGATCAGCGGGGGAATGATGGAAAGCCAAAGGGGAATGGGGTTTACATTCCGGGTAAAGCTGAAATCGCCCATGCGGATGCTGAGCTGTTCTTTTTCGGGAAAGTGGTAGTCCAACAGCAGTATGCCATTGCTGATCTGTTTTTCCAGCGGTTGTCCGTTCAAAAGAAGCCGGACGTGACGGCCTTCCTGTTCGGGACCGGTGAACCTGATTTGAATTTGCTGGTCAACTCCCCTGACAATGATCTTCGGGAGGATGACCTCCGTGTTTGCCGGTAAAAAACCGGCTTGGTTTTGTGCCTGCATGGCAGCCAGAATGAAAAAAGCAGCAAGAAAAAGAAAACAGAATTTGATAAGTATTTTCATTCAGAAGGCTCTTCAAATTGGATGGGGGGAAATTACAAAAAAAGTAACCAATTCCGGATAAAAGCACCCCGCAATTCTTCACCGCACCGACCTATGCAGGATTGCAACTGATAGTGAGATTACCTAATGGCGAAAAGAAAGGTTCTGGTTTGCGGATTGTTGTTCCGCATTTGTTACTGGAAAATTTTCAAAGTATTGGTGCCCGAAACCGTAACCGAAATTCCGGGTTTGGCCAGCAGGGTTCTGCATTCGGCATTGCCATTGCTCACCACCGGAAAAGTCGTCACACTGGCCGGTATTTCCACATGGGTACCGTAGTCAGGGATCAGGGTGTTGTTGGTATTCCAGTTTGCAGGATTGTGCCAGTCGGTATCGACAGCCCCCGTCCAGATCAGTTTGGAGAAAGCAGTCAATCCAACTGTGGCTGTACCCAGCGAAACAAATACGCTGTCGCCACCGGGATTGTAGGTCTTCTCCATCAGCGTAACCTCTTCGCCGACACTTGTATCCCAGAAACGGTAAATAATTGCGTTGTTATCGATAAGACCATCCTGTATGCCTTCGGTTGTGGGGTCATCAGCAGAAGCGACAATGGCAAGATAGCCGCTGGGAAGGAACTCGCTGGTTAGCACCACCACACCGACACACAACTGGGCACCCGTGGCGGTATCCACATCGAAAACGGCAATTTCGTCGCCGGCCTGGAGATACAATCCGTCAAGGCTGGCCGAATCAACGAAGATGTTCATGGGCATGTACGGGTTTCCCGAAAATACCTTTTGAAAATGTTGTGCGAAGATATTATTTCCCAACAGGAAGAAAAGAGAAGCCATCAGCAAAGTCAGATTCAGTTTATTCATCTTTTTGATATTTATCACCTGCTTAAAAAACCGGTTATTTTGAATTAGTTTCATCATTTTCAGATTGTAAGTTAAACTCTGATTTTTTATCGTTCATCCGTATTTTCCTTGCCTTCCCCGGACGGGGGTGCCTTCCGCTTCATGGAATTGGCCTGCATCACGGGAGCTTTCCCATTCAGATCACAGACAAAAGTCCCCAGCGATTCGAATACGTCTTCCCCATATCTGGGTTTGGCTTTCAGGATGATTGGGTCGGTCAGGCTTGCCGACATGTATTTGAAGATTATGGTTGAACCTTCGGTAAAGCCGTCCTTCACGCCTGTTACCGGGTCGTCGGCTGTAGCTACCAGGCACATCAGTGTGTCGTGCACAACCAGCGAGCCAACGCATAAATCACCCTGGAATATTCCGATCTCATCACCAACCTGCACATTCAGCCCATCAATATTGATGTCTTTCACGACGATGTTCATGGGTTTGTATGGGTTGTCAAAAAAGTTCGGGAAGTACAGGGTCTGTTTCGGCCGCCTGATTTCAGTGGGCTTGATGTTGCCTTTCAAATTAGTGAGCGGCGGCTTGTACAGGGTGATGCTGGTGTTGGTGTTCACATTGATCTGATAGCCTTTGCCTCCGGCAAAATTTCCGATGGTGTTTACCCATCCCGTCCCGGGGAGGTATTGAATAAAGCCACCCGCATCATCGCTGACTTTCACCAGTTCGTTGTTGGTGATCAGTGGTTGAACCGCATTCTTGGCATCATGTGATTTCTGCATGGGATAGCCCATGTAGTTCCAGCCTGCCGCTAACGGGATGTTGAATGGCAGCGATGCCGGAACCCCGCTCACCTGCAACTGGTCGTTGTTATTCAACCTGATGTAGTAACCTTCGGTGTTGTACATGTTTCCAATTTGGTCAACCCATCCTATACCGGGTACATTCTGTATCACATTACCTGCTTCATCAACAATTTTTATAAGGGTGCTGCTGTCAATCAACGGCTGCACGATGTTCATCAGGCTGGAATCAGCAGGCATGTTGCTGAAGGAAATGAGTCCCCAGCCTGTGGTCATGGAAAGATGCTGTATATTGGTGTAAAGGTCAGGTGCATCAGTATGAACCGTCAGTGTGAAACCGGGTGAAACGGTGACGGTTGCATTGGGGTCGACAAATAACAGGCGGCAGTGCGCATCGACGGTACTGACAACAGGATAAAACGGGCTGCCCGAAGGGATAAGTACAGCCGTCGTTGAATCGGGTACGGAAGTGCTGGTTGACCAGTTGCTGGCCAGGTGCCAGTCAGAACTCGTAGCACCTGTCCAGGTGACCAGGTTTTCGGCAATTGACACATCATCTACGAGAATGTCGTTGTAGAATGCAGAACTCGCCGTTTCATCCACCACAAACCTGACCTGTACCGTGCCGGTGACATCAAAACCGGAAAGGTTTACGATGACCTGCTGCCAGCTGGGGTCGTCACCACTGTAGGTGTACACATTGTTCCAGGCCGTCCCGTCCCAGAAATCAACAATTAACGTATTGTTGTCACCGGGATTATTGGTGTTGTTGCTGAAAAACCAGAATTCGAGTGCAGGTGCCTTGAGGGTACTGATGTCAATCATGGGTGTGCTCAGTGTAATTCCTGAACTGGTACCAGAGCCCGATCCATCAACCCAGGCGTAGTTGGTACCGCCGCCGGGTGTGTGATCGCCGGCTGCTGCTGCACCATAATCCGCCCCTGTACTGAACAACCAGTTTTCGGGGCCCTGCAATGCCCAGCAGGGTGGCGCTGTTACGCCGGCGAAGTCCTGTGTGTAAGGAGAATTGTAGATGCCGCAATTTGTCGTAAAGGAGTTTGGGCCGACCCAGTCGCTGGGATTCGGTCCGCAAATGGCGCGAACGTACCAGTCGTAGGTCGTGTTATCCGTCAATCCGCTTAAAGGATAGGGTTCTGTGGATGTCCCGGTAATCATGTTTCCTGTGCCCTGTGTAAAACCGCTTACATCCCACTCGATGTCCCAGGTTGATGTACCGGCTACATCTGTCCAGTACAGGTCGGCAGAAGTAGGGGTAATGTAATTTACCGTTTGGTTTATTGGTTTTGCACAGGCGGGAATTGTTTCGAAGTTTACTAAATCGATGTATAACCGCCAGCCGTCAACACCGCCGGGGGGCACGCGCCAGGCTACGAAAACAGTTCCCGAGTATGCCGAAAGATCAATGGTCATTTCCTGATAGGTA
>JAJRWG010000174.1 GCA_024276895.1 Bacteroidota bacterium | reverse complement strand
TGGAATTCTCCCAGAAAACGTAGTAGTCGTTTTCAACAAATTCCAGCCATTGAACTACTGCATTCCGGTTGTCGGAAACAGAGTCGCTCAAAGGTGCTGCCGCTGACCAGACGTCCCACTGGGCACGCAAAGGCATGGAGAGGGTCAGTAAAACAAGCAGTGTTGTCGGGGTTGCTTTGAGAAAAGGTTTCATTTTGTGTGGGTTGGGTGAATGGCGAAGGTAGGCATTTTCATCCGTTTAAAATTAAAAAACAAGGGTAAAAACCGCGCCCTCGCCTTGCCTGGAGCGTACACTGACACTGCCCTTGTGCATTTGCATGATCTGCCGCGAGAGGCTCAGCCCGATGCCGGAACCTTTTTGCTTCGAGGTGAAAAAAGGCATGAAAATCTTGTCCATGATGTCCTGGCTGATGCCTTTGCCCGAGTCGGCGATTTCGATGGTGGTGCGGTTGTTCAGGTTGACCGACGCCACGATGGTGATCTTCCGTTCCTTCACCTCGCTCACCGCGTCGATGGCATTGAGCAGCAGGTTGATGATGACCTGGTCAATCAAATCGGGGTCGGCCAGTACTTTCAGGTCTTTTGGAAAAATCCTGTAAGTGCATTTGATGCTGTGTTTCTGAAATTTGGGTTCCATTAACTCCACGGCCCGTTCAATCAATTCCTGCAGGGCGAAATACCCGAAATGGGGTTTGGGAATGCGGGTGAGGTTGCGGTAAATTTCCACAAAATTCAATAACCCCCTGCTGCGGTTTTCGATGGTCGAAATGGCCTGGGTGACGTCTTCAAAGCTTTCCTTTTCCTCCTCGGTTCGCGGAGGGTTGTTTTGCTCCTGCTCTTCCAGGATGCCTTTCACCGTTGATGCCAGTGACGAAATGGGGGTGATGGAGTTCATGATCTCGTGTGTCAGCACCCGGATGAGTTTCTGCCACGATTCGATTTCTTTTTGTTCCAGTTCGGGATGGATGTCCTGGAACGAGGCCAGCAGGTACTCTTCGCCGCGCATGCGGAACTGGGTGGTGTGGATGGAAAGCTGGATCAGTTCGTCCTCCACAAAAAGCTTGACCAGGCTCTTGTCGCCGGCTTTCATGTTCAGCAGGCGGTCGGGAAGTTCATCGGAAATCACTTTCAGGTTGTGGATGTCGCGCAGGTGGTTCACCCGCAGCAGCCGCTTGACGGCGTTGTTGAAAACATCCACCGTCCCGTCCTGTTTGTACACGATGATGCCGATGCTCACGTGCTGGATAACGGTCAGCAGGTAGTTGAAATGCTCTTCTTTTTCGGTTTTGTTTTTGTTAAAGGCCTCGATGACCTCGTTGAACTCCTTGTTCAGCCCCTCGAAACTTTTCCCCAGCTCGTTGTCAACGTAGGAAGTGGTGAAATCGGCATGGCGGATGGACTCGAAAAAGCGTGTCAGTTTGCGGTTGGTTTGTTCCACGTAACGTATCAGGGCAATGATCTGAACGATAAAAAGCAGGCTGAGCAGGATGGCGCTCACGGCATAAGCCGTTTGCCGGTGGATGAAAAAAACCAGCAGAAAGGTGATGACAATGAGTGCAACACGCAGTACGACCTGGATACGGAAATGTTTAAATACCATGTTTTTCAATCCTTCGGTAAAGCGAAGCGCGGGTCAGCCCCAGCTCTTTGGCGGCCCGGCTGATGTTTACGCCGTGTTTGTCAATGACTTTGCGGATGAGGATTTTCTCCACTTCCTCCAGTTTCATGTTTTCGGGGGTAAAATCTTCCTCGACGTTTTCGCTGCTTTCCTGAACGAAAAAATCGTGGGGTTCAAGGACATGATCTTCACTTAAAATCACCGCCCGCTCAACGGCATGCTGCAACTCACGGATATTGCCCGGCCAGTCGTGCTTTTGCAAACGCTTCAGTGTGCCGGCATTGATCCTCTTTTTTGGGATCTTGTATTTTTTACAGTATACGGCCAGGTAATGCTCTACCAGGGGCTGGATGTCTTCAGTCCTTTCGCGCAGGGGCGGCAGCAATATCTCCACGGTGTTGATGCGGTACAGCAGATCCTGCCTGAACTTGCCCTCCGAAACCATCTGGTAAAGGGGCATGTTGGTGGCGCTGATCACCCTGACGTCGATGGGTATTTCTTTGCTGGAGCCGAGTCTGACGACCTTGCGGCTTTGCAGAACGCTCAGCAACTTGGATTGCAGGCTGTGGGTGAGATTGCCGATCTCGTCCAGGAAAATAGTACCCTTGCTGGCTGCCTCAAACCGCCCTGCCCTGTCCTCTTTGGCATCGGTAAAAGCACCTTTTTTGTAGCCGAAGAGTTCGCTCTCGAACAGGCTTTCGGTAATGGCACCCAGGTCAACGGGAATGAAAACCTTGCCTGCCCGTTGCGACGCCCGGTGGATGGCCCGCGCCACCACTTCTTTTCCGGTGCCGTTTTCGCCGAGGATCAGCACGTTGGCATCGGTCCTGGCCACTTTGTAGGCGATGTTCATCACCTTTTTCATGGCCGGAGAATTCCCGACGAGGTCGGTGTAAATTTGATCCTGATCGGAAATGAGAACCTTTTGGGTGGAACGCAGGTTTTCAAGTTCTACCTTCGACTGCCGGATGCGCAGCGAGGTTTCGATGGTGGCCAGCAGTTTTTTGTTGTCCCAGGGTTTGAGGATAAAATTCGTCGCCCCCTCTTTAATGCCCTGCACGGCCAGTTCGATGTCGCCGTAACCGGTAATGAAGATCACCGTGGCGGCAGGGTCGTATTCGAGGATGACATTGAGCCAGTGAAAGCCTTCCTGCCCGCTGGTGGCATCGCGCGAAAAGTTCATGTCCAGCAAAATCACATCGTAGTTTTTGTTTTTCAGCAGGGTAGGGATGTTTCGCGGGTCTTTTTCAGTGTGAACAACGGTAATGTGCTGACGCAGGAACATCTTCGCGGCAAGCAAAATATCGGTGTCGTCATCAACAATCAGCAGGTTTGATTTGATTTTTCCCATGGTTATTCTGAATTCGCAGTGGTTGCTTTTTGATGGTTAAGATTCTTAGCAGCACAAAAAGATTGTTTGGCACAAGTCGCTTACTCAATAAAGCAGATAAAAGTAATTAATATTGTTCAGCCCTGTACAAAAATATGGACGATTCCGAACACGAATAGTTACAGCATCTCTTTTTTTATTTTTTAAAAGGCAGATAAACAGCTCGTTGTGTCTCGTGGCACAATCTTAGTTAAAAGATGTTAAGGCACATCCGGCAGGCGAATGGGGGGTATTCCATGCAAAGGAGTCGCTAAATTGACTAATATTACATGCCAAATCCAGCTTGATGGAAATGAATTTTACTTTGAATAAAGATGATCGTTACCAAAGGTTTAACAAAAGTTTTTGAAGCCGAAGACGTAGAAACAGTGGCTTTGAAAAGTATCAGTTTTGAAGTTGAGAAGGGTGATTTCGTGGCCGTGATGGGACCTTCGGGATGCGGGAAAACTACCTTGCTCAATATCCTGGGCATGATAGACGATGCCGATGAAGGCCGGTATTTTTTCCTGGAACAGGATGTGTCGCGCCTCAGCGGGAAAGAAAAAACGAACCTCAGAAAAAGAAACATCGGCTTTGTTTTTCAGAATTTCAACCTGATTGACGACCTGACGGTGTGGGAAAACATCGAGTTGCCCCTGGTTTACCTGGGCTGGAAAAAACAGGCACGCAAACAACGGGTAAACGACCTGATCGAACAGATGCAGATCAGCCACCGGAAGAACCTTTTCCCGGTGCAATTGTCAGGGGGACAGCAACAAAGGGTTGCCGTGGCCAGGGCTATCGTTGCCAAACCGGCACTGCTGCTTGCCGACGAGCCGACCGGTAACCTGGACTCCATGCACGGGGAGGAAGTGATGAACCTGCTGAACGATTTAAACAAAAACGGAACCACCATCGTCATGGTGACCCACTCGCACCGTGATGCCTCCTTCAGCCGGCGCATCGTCCATTTGTTCGATGGGCAGATCATCAACGAAAACATCAATAAGCTCCTGTAGTTATACTTTGCAGGCATGCAAAGGTGGCGACAACGGCTCTGCGCTATTAAATGCCAATTCATGAAAAGAAAACTAAATAAAAACAAATTCTGGTTAAGGGTGCTGGCTGTGAGTGCAATGATCTTTTTGGTGATTGGTATTGTAAAAATTATTGAAGAAGACTATTTAACAGTTGCCACCAGCCTGATTTCAACACTTGTTTTTGTGCTGACAGCGCTGAAAATATTCAGGGGAAAAATCAATTTTAACCAGACCAACGAAGGCTTGAAAATATTTTTTCCCATCGGATTTGTTTTCAGCATTGCAGGCGGTTCCGGATATATGAATGCCGGGGTTTGGGGATTTGGTCTTACCCTGATGCTTGTGGGCATGCTTTTCAGCCCGAAACAGGAAGAAAGAATTAAAGAGGGTGACAATGCTGGGTAATTTTTTGAAATCGGGTTTTCGGGTACTCCTCCGTCAGCGAGGCTACACCTTTTTGAATATTGCAGGTTTGTCGCTGGGCATTGCCGTTTTCGTCTTCATTTACCTTTATATCCAAAGCGAAATCAGTTTCGACAAGTACTGGACCGATGAAGACAGGATTTACCGTGTCACCACCGAATTCAGCCTTGACGGCAGAAAGGAGAATATTGCCGTTACTCCTTTCAGGCTGGCCGACGAATTACAAAGCGAGTTTCCGGGCATCATTGCCTCCACAAGGTTGCTGTTTACCGATCCTTCGGATGTGAACAGCGTTTACTCGCTGGTTTACGATAATGAAGTGTTCGAAGTTCCCGACGTTACCATTGGCGACAGCATGCTTTTCCGGATATTTGATTATGAATTTGTGGAAGGCGACAGAAATACCGCACTTAATCAGCCCCACAGCATGGTCATTTCTTCATTGGCGGCTAAAAAAATATTCGGCAACGAACCGGCACTGGGGAAAAAACTCAAAACCAGCATCCGCGAGTACACGATTACCGGTGTGTTCAACAAGCAGTCGGCACCGTCGCATTTGTCGTTCGATGCCGTGGTTTCGGTGAGTACACTGTCAGAAGAGGAACTGGAGGCTAACAGGCGCGACTGGTTCAGGCTGGCATGGTACAGCTATTTTAAAATTGCCGACTCGGTAGACCCTTCAGGCCTTGAAGAACGCATCAACAACTACACAAATCGCAAGATCAGTGCTTACATCGAAGAAAACGATTTGCAGGTTCAGGGTTACAACCACTACAACATCGAGCCAGTAAGCGATGTGCATTTCAACACCGGCCTTACCTACGACAGCCCGACGAATATTGACAAAGGTTACCTTCATGTTTTCGGGATCATTGCCGTTTTTATTTTGCTTACGGCATCCATCAACTACATCAACCTGGCTACTGCCCGTTCGCTGAAACGTTCGCGCGAAATCGGCATTCGTAAGGTGCTGGGCGCTTTCAAAAAACAACTGATGTTGCAGTACATGAGCGAGTCATTCATCCTGACTTTTATCGCTTTCATTCTGGCCTTGTCGCTGGTGGAATTGCTTATGCCGCAATTCAATGCACTGGTAGGCAAAAACCTGACCCTTGTGGGCAGCTTGTTTTCTGCAAAAGGCATTCTCTTCGGCAGCCTGCTTATTGTGCTGATATTTTTGCTGTCTGTTATCAGCGGCAGCTTTCCGGCCTTTGTGCTTACAGCCCTGCGACCGGTCAATGTTTTAAAAGGCAGCAACGAAATTGTGGGCAAAACCGGCAAACAGCATTTTTCGGCTGCCCGCTTGCGCAAACTACTGGTGAGTATCCAGTTTTTTGTGTCTTTCGGGATGATCGTTTCCACCCTGATTGTTTACCAGCAGATGCGTTTTCTGAAAAGACAGTATCTTGGTTTTGAGGAAGATGGAATTGTTGTGATCAATGCTCCGCAGGATACGACTTACAGTGACCGGACAGATGAATTTATCAGTGCCATGCGAAAAACGGAGGGAGTAAAAGCTGCCACCACTTCGCTGGATCTTCCGGGCTACACCCATGGGAAACGCATTGTGTACATAGGCGATACCAGCACAGCACACTTGAAAACCATGAGCACCTTCGGGGTCAATTACG
>JAJRWG010000173.1 GCA_024276895.1 Bacteroidota bacterium | reverse complement strand
GTTGTGTGGCTGGATTGCCTGATTGCTGAACTGTCAGGCTGTAATTGCTTAAAAAGCTCCTCCCCGTTGGAAATACCAAAAGCATAAGGAGGCCAACGACCAATGACGGCGAAGCCAATTGACAGCGAAGCTAATGACGGCGAAGCCAAATGACGCGCAGCAAATGACGGCAAAGCAAATGACGGCGAAGCCAACTGACGGCGAAGCCCCCAGCCCTCACAATACAAACCGCCAGATCAGTTTGGCCAGGATGGTGGTCTGTACGAATTTAAACCGATTGTTCGAAGTGTCGATAAGTTGGTTGACCACAAAGTAAAAGTCGCTGCCGATTTTTGGTATCCAGTTGATACGAAAGTTAAGCAGAATTTCATCGTCTTCGTTGTTCCACTGGGCAAAAAGGCTGGTGTTCAACTTGGGGTCGTGTGCATAAATGACGCGCCCGCCCACTTCGTCGGTCACAAAATCCAGGTCCTGGAAATCCAGAAAATTCCGGTTCCATTCAGCCGAGAGGTTCCAGTGTTTGTTGACATTGAGGTTTCCGGCCAATGACAGACGGGTTCGTTTGCCGGTATAAAATCCTCCCGAATTCAGGAAAAACTCCCCTGACAGCCTTCTTCCCCTGAAAGTCTCGAACTGCGCCTCCCAGCGGGTATCCCAATACTCACCCACGGGAATGACGATGGTGTCGAGCAATTCAAACGGCTCGTCCAGCTTGTCAAATATCCATTGCACATTGAATTCGGAGACTTCACCGCTTTTGGTCGTAAACCCAAACGGCCTCAACTCGTAAAAAATACTTTCAAGCTGGTTGGTTTGATCGTTCACGTAATAATTAATGTCCAACGGTTTCAGATTCAGGTTCCTGAAAAAGGGCCAGAACTTCGGTCGCGGATTGAACTGCAACTCGGTGTAGTACATGCGGTAATTGTGCCTTCGCAAAAAACCCATTTCGGGGTTAAAATTTCCCTGGATGCCCACCACGGCCAGGTCGTACTCAATCCAGTCGTTGGGAAAAGAAAGTGAGAAGCGGTAGGCCGAGTTTGAACTGTTCAGCGAGTCGCTGGTTTGCGACTGGGCAAACGAACCGTTGATGATCAGGTTTTTGTTGTTGAATATTTTGGAGGTAGAGTAGGTAAAATCGGCTCCGTAAACCACGTTGTACCGGCCGTTCAGGTATTTACCTGTCACAATGGCGCCAACACTCGACTGCCGTCCGATATCCTGCCGCACCCTGACCACCGAATGGTTGGTTGTGAGGATTGAGTCTTTGGCAAGTGTTTGAATGGACATCACCCCCAGTGAGGTTTTGTTTTGTTTGCCGAACAGCCTTACCCCTGCGATGATGGGCACTTCCTGCCCGTCTTCAAGACCAACGCGCCGCGAATAAAACACCTGGTTACGGCTTCCCATATTCATCTGGAAAAGGTCTTTCGCCTCCAGGAAGAACTGCCGCTTTTCGGGATAATACAGTGTGAACCTGGTCAGGTTCAACTGCACCTTGTCCGATTCCACCTGGGCAAAGTCGGTGTTGACCGTGAGGTTTAGTTTCAAAGTGGGCGTCAGGTCGATGTTCGCGTCGCCACCGATTTTGTATCTCCCCTGCCAGTTTTCTTCTTCCAGTTTTTCTGCTCCTGAGGAAACGTAGGGCAATAATTCCACTTTGTTTTTGGCTTTGATATTGTGCAGGCCTGCCAGCTTTCCTGCCTGCGAGATCTTTTCAATTTCAAAAATCCGGTACCACCCCTGCCACAGGACTTGTTCATTCTTACGTCTGATGTTCCGCTCGAAGTTGATGCCCCAGACCAGGTCTTCCTTCTTTTTGAATTTCAGGGTGGAAAAAGGAATTTGAATTTCGGCAAACCAGCCTTCATCGGTAACCGTTGTTGCCACGTCCCACACCCCGTTCCAGCTACGGTTGAAGCCGTCGCCCTCGTTGGCAATCAGCACGTCGGCACGGGCACCGTTGGGGTTGATCACAAACAGGTAGCCGTTGCGGTTATCGTCAAAGGTACTGATGATGACCTCGAAATTATCGTCGGTGCCCCACCTGAAATCGCGCTCCATTTTCTGTGCACTCAGCTTTTCGGGTGCATCGTCGTAGCCCCAGAAACCGATGTGCATCACATTGGTGTTGTAAACGATGGCTACTTTGGTGCGCTCTGTGGCCGGCTGACCCTCGTGCAGTTCCCGCTGGGTGAAATTGGAAATCTTCATCGCTTTCTGCCAGCAGTCTTCGTCAAGCTTGCCATCAAGGGTAATCTTTTCCCCGGTGTAGTATGCCTGAATGGTATCGGGATGACTTTTTTGTGCCCATACAAAAACGGCCGCAATCAAAAAGACCGGCAACAGAAACAGCTTTTTCACTTAATTTGTCATTGGTCAGATCGTCATGTTGAGTAAACGAGCTTTCCAAATGAAACGACTTCGTTTAGAAATCCAACATTATGATCTTAAACTCATGTCAAAAGTAAGAAATTCGTCAACGAAATGTGCAGTGATTGTTAATTAAGAGCCGGTCTGAATAAGGACTGCCGCGATCCGACATCAATGTTTCCCATCGACCTGTACAAATGCGGGCGGGCTTATGCCACTTTAACCTCCAGCAGGACGTCTTCCTCGAAACGCAGGTTGTCGATAATAAAGCGTTGGCGGTCGGGCGTGTTTTTTCCCATGTAAAAAGAAAGGGTTTCGGCAACCGAGGACTCGCGGCGCAGGATGACAGGGTCGAGCCGCATGTTTGTGCCGATAAAATGTTTGAACTCACCGGGTGAAATCTCACCCAGGCCTTTAAAGCGGGTTATTTCAGGGCTGGGTTTCAGTTTTTCAATGGCCGCCAGGCGTTCTTCCTCGCTGTAGCAATAAAGTGTTTGCTTCTTGTTACGTACTCTGAAAAGTGGTGTTTGCAGGATGTACAGGTGCCCGGCTTTCACCAGGTCGGGGTAGAATTGCAGGAAGAAGGTGAGCAGCAGCAGGCGGATGTGCATGCCGTCCACATCGGCATCGGTGGCAATCACCACATTGTTGTAGCGCAGGTTTTCCAGGCTCTCGTCAATGTTCAGCGCTGCCTGCAACAAATTGAATTCTTCGTTCTGATAAACGATTTTTTTGCTCAGTCCGAAGCTGTTGAGTGGCTTGCCTTTCAGACTGAAAACCGCCTGCGTCTTCACGTCGCGCGACTTGGTGATGGAGCCGCTGGCCGAGTCGCCCTCGGTGATAAAAAGAGTGGTATTCAAACGCTCTTCGCTGTTGGAGTTCAGGTGGATGCGGCAATCGCGCAGTTTTTTGTTGTGCAGGCTTGCCTTTTTGATGCTTTCGCGGGCCAGCTTTTTAATGCCCGCCATGTCTTTGCGCTCTTTTTCGGACTGCAAAATCTTGCGGTAGATGGCTTCCGCCGTCTCGGTGTTGATATGCAGGTAGTTGTCGAGGTTGCGCTTGACAACGTCGTTCACATAATTGCGAATGCTTTGCCCACCCTGCTCAAGATGTTGTGAACCCAGTTTTGTTTTCGTCTGTGACTCGAAAACAGGCTCCTGCACCTTGATGCTGATGGCAGCAATGATGGAAGAACGGATATCGCTGGTTTCAAAATCCTTGTTGAAAAACTCGCGGATGGTTTTGACAATGGCCTCGCGGAATGCGTTTTGGTGTGTACCTCCCGATGTGGTGTGCTGGCCGTTCACAAAGGAAAAATATTCCTCGCCGTAAGTCCGCGAACTGTGGCTGAAAGCACACTCAAAATCACCTTCCTTGATGTGTATGATGGGGTAAAGCACCGGTCCGTTGCCGTTGATGTTTCGCTCAAGCAGGTCGTAAAGGCCGTTTTTGGCATGGAACTTCTGTCCGTTGAACACGATGGTCAGCCCGTTATTCAGGAAAACGTAATTCCACAGCATTTCTTCGATGTACTCGTACAAAAAGTGGTAGTTCCCGAATATCTCGCTGTCGGGGGTAAAGGTGATCAGTGTACCTTCTTTTTCATCGCTGTCGCAGATGGGTGCATCGTTCACACACACACCGCGTTGGTACTCCACCAATTTAGTTTTTCCTTCGCGGAACGACTGCGCTCTGAAATGTGACGACAGTGCGTTCACGGCTTTCGAGCCAACGCCGTTAAGCCCCACTGCTTTTTTGAAAACTTTTGAATCGTATTTGGCGCCGGTATTGATTTTGCTCACACATTCGTTTACTTTGCCCAGGGGCATGCCCCGGCCATAATCACGAATAGCCACCTGCTTTTCGGTCACACTCACCTCGATGGTTTTTCCGTGACCCATTACAAACTCGTCTATGGAGTTGTCAATCACCTCCTTCACCAGCACGTAAATACCGTCATCATGCGAACTGCCATCACCCAGTTTGCCAATGTACATCCCCGGTCTCATCCGGATATGCTCCTTCCAGTCTAACGACCGGATGCTGTCTTCTGTGTAATCAACCGACATTTATCCTTAATTTGGAGCAAAAATAGAAAGTTAACAACCAAAACAAGGGGAAGCCCATAATAGTTGTTAAACAATGTCTGTTGAAAACCCTGTTAAATATAGGGTTTCAGCGCATTAATGAATTGGGAGGCCTGTGATATTTTTACAAAGAAATCATAAACACGAATTCAACGCTGCGATCAGCACAGCAAAAGCCCTCCTGCCGCAAAAATCCTGGCAGGCTCCTTTGCGGTCATTTTGCTTAAAGATATTACTTCGCCACTCCGGTCATGCCTGTTTCCGGGCATGGAGAAAAAGACTGATCTTCGGGCTATTCTTTGCCTTTGGTACTGAAACTGAATATCGCCCAGAGGGGACACCAGGCAATAAAAGCGGTGAACAAGGGAACAATAGCGAGCAGCCCCCACCAGCTTTCATAGTAGTAACCCAGGCCGGCGATGATGATGGCGGCAATAATGCGAACAACTTTGTCAATTGTGCCTACATTTTTTTTCATGATCTTAAGTTTTAATGTTTAAGTGGCAAAAGTATGATAGTGCATCGGTTCAATTTGGTGACAAAAGTTACAAAGGGGCAATGATTTCGATCTTTCCCCTGAGGTTCCTGACTTTCTTTTCCCTTTCCAGTTGCTTCAAAAGCCGCGACACCACCTCGCGTGCAGTTCCCAGCTCATTGGCCAGTTGCTGGTGGGTGACCGTTATCATGTTTGAACGCGCTTCTTTTTGCCTGGCTTTCAGATTGGCAATGAGCCTGAAATCAACGTTCCTGAAAGAGATGGCATCGATGAAAAGAATCAGTTCGTTGAAACGGCGGTGGAAGAGTTGAAGCACAAAATCGTTCAATCGCGGAAATTTAAGCAACATTTCACGAAGGGCTTCCGTGGGGATGGCCAGCATGTTCGTAGGCCGGTCGGTAATGGCGTAAGCCACACTTTTTTCGTGGTTTAAGCCTGCGGCGATGGAAAGTGCGCAGCTTTCGCCGGGATGAATGTAGTACAGCAAAACTTCCTTCCCCGATTCGTCCTGACGCATCACCTTGATGCGGCCATCGAAAACAAACGGTACGACCTTGATGTACTGACCTTCCTCAAGCACGGTTTGGCTTGAAGGAATTTCAGCCGTCTTCGATTTGGCCAGCAGTTCGTCCACCAGCACATCGTTGACAAAAATATTTTTCAGAAATGCTTTCGCCTGATCCATCAGATTGAATTGCTTAGACAGCAAATTTAGAAAAACTGAATAATCCCGGAAGCCCCGCTCCACAGTATTGTTGATCAGTGTTTTTTAAAGCTGAAGTTTGCCGGGCGACTCGCCGTTTTTAAAGGGAAGGTGTCAGTGCACCAGCGAGAACAGTCTGTTCCAGCGTATTTTCCATCCCAGGGGGCCGCCGTTGTCGGAGATGGAGAGCCAGATGAATTCGGCCTTGCCCACAATGTGGTCTTCGGGCACAAACCCCCAGTAACGTGAGTCAGCCGAATTGTGACGGTTGTCGCCCATCATCCAGTAGTAATCCATGCGCGGGGTGTAACTGTCGGTTTCTTTTCCGTTGATGAAGATCTTCCCTCCCTTCACTTGCAGTTCGTTACCCTCGTATGTACGGATCAACCTATTGTAAAGCACGATATTTTTGGCATTAAGCCTGATGGGGATGCCTTTGCGCGGGATGTACAACGGACCGAAATTGTCGCGGTTCCATTTGTAGGCAGAGTCAAAAGGGAAAATCTCAGGATACCATTTGCCTTCTTCCTCATTCAGCACCTCAACGCTTTTTACGATGGGAAGTCTTTCGAGTGCGTTTTTGGCCTCTTCCGTCAGCACGTAAACAAAGCGTCCAGGAACGTTGGTACTGCCACCTTCGGTAATGTCAAGCCGTTCCAGAATTTTCGGGTTGATGCTGCTGCCGTCGGTGGTCAGATTGTACTGATATTGCAGTTTCTCGGGGTTAACGGCTTTTTTCCCGTTAAGGTAAACCTGACGGTCAATGATCTGCAGGGTGTCACCGGGCATACCGATGCCCCTTTTTACGTAATTCTCACGTTTGTCAACCGGCCTGACCACAATCTCTCCGAAATTGCGTTTATCCGTCCATACCCTCTTGCGTCCATACTCTTTCACCAAGGTGTAGTAACTCACATTGCTCTGAAAGCGGGTTGAAACCGTATCGCCCGCCGGGTAGTTGAACACCACTGCATCGTTGTGCTCAACCTGTCCGAAGCCTGGAAACCGGTAGTAAGGCAGGTGTATCCATTCGACATATGATTTTGCGGAAGTGGTCAGCGGCATGGTGTGGTGTACAAACGGAAACGACAGCGGGGTGTTGGGTACTTTCGGTCCGTAAGCGATCTTGCTCACAAACAGGTAGTCGCCCACCAGCAATGATTTTTCCATGGATGAAGTGGGGATGGTGTAAGCCTCCAAAAGAAAAGTACGGATGATGGTTGCCGCCACCACAGCAAAAATAATGGCATCAACCCACTCGCGGATAATTCCTTTGTTGATTTCCGGACGCTTATCAGGGTCAACGTAAACTTCGCTTTTTTTCAAGCCGAGATAAGGCAGGTAGAAAAAGGGCAAAACCACTGCCATGAACTGTTCGCCCAGTGAAAACTTGCCGAAACACTTGGCCAGTTCCACCAGCATCAGCAAGTAAACGAAAACGTTGATGAACGGGAATAGCAACAGCAGATACCACCACATCGGCTTTTTGATGATCTTCAAAAACACGTACAGGTTGTAAAACGGCACTAGTGTTTCCCAGCCTTTACGGCCTGCCTTTTCAAAAAGTCCCCAGGCAAAAATCGTAGGAATGGTAAACGAAAGCGGAAGTAAAACGATTAATTCAAGCATCTTGCTGTTTATTGGGTCAACGGCTGCAAGTTAAATCCTTTCGATACTTGTATCCGTTAAACTATGTTAATTGAATTTAAGGTTGCAAAACTAAAAAAATATCGCGGAGTGGCTGACGGCGATTTCTTTCGGTGGCTACGGCTATTGCCCTCAGCTTTGTCTTATATTTGCCACCGGAAGTGTTGCCGCAAACGTTTGTTTCACAACTACCCGTCCCGGTCTGTTAAGCTGGCAAACAGATTCCCTGCGAAAGCCGTCAACCCATACTCATTCCATTTGTTTTATTCCGAATTTTGCACCACATAAAATCGCTGACCATGCCCCTACACTTTTTTGATGCCGTTATTTTCGATCTGGATGGTGTCATTACCAAAACGGCCGTCACCCACAGCAATGCCTGGAAAAAGATGTTCGACGACTACCTGCACTACCGCAGCGAAAAATACGGGGAGCCGTTCCGTGCATTCACCTCCGATGACTACCTGCGTTACGTTGACGGCAAACCCCGTTACGACGGGGTACAATCCTTTCTGGCTTCCAGGAAGATCGACCTGCCTTTCGGCAATCCATCCGATGCACCCGACCGCGAAACCGTTTGCGGACTGGGCAACCGGAAAAATGAAGCTTTCAACGAAGTGTTGAAAAACGAAGGCGTGGTGGTGTACCCTTCCACCGTCAGCTTGCTTGAAGAATTAAAAGGTGCCGGTATCCGCATCGGCGTGGCTTCTTCCAGCAAAAACTGCGAAGCCGTGCTCAAGGCTGCCGGCCTGACCCGCTTTGTGGAAACCCGTGTGGATGGCATCGTATCGGTAGAAATGGGGCTGAAAGGAAAACCGGAACCCGACATTTTTCTCACTACGGCTGCCAACCTGGGCGTGGAACCCGATAAAACCGTGGTGGTCGAGGATGCTTCTTCGGGAGTGGAAGCGGGAAAAAAAGGCAATTTTGGCATGGTGCTGGGCCTGGCCCGCGAAAACAACACCCCTGCCCTGCTGGCTGCCGGCGCCGATGTGGTGGTCGAAGACCTGGAAAATTTCCACATCCGTGACATCGACCTTTGGTTTAAAGAAGGCCTGGAACAGGACAACTGGATGCTGAAATACCACGATTACGAACCTTCAAAGGAAAAATCGCGCGAAGCACTGCTGACGGTTGGCAACGGCTACTTCGGCACAAGGGGCGCCATGGAAGAAACCCATGCAGGGCCTCACAATTACCCCGGCACTTACATCGCCGGACTGTACAACCGGCTGGTTACCAAAGTGGCCGGCCGTGATGTGGAAAACGAAGACTTCGTGAATGCCCCCAACTGGCTGCCTGTTTCGTTCAAGATTGATGATGAACCCTGGTTCAACCCCAACGATTGTGAAATTGTGGAAATGGAAAGGTCACTGGACTTCCGGAACGGTTTGCTGCACAGAAACCTCGTCGTTTCCGATGCGGAGGGCCGCCAAACACGCATTGAATCGTGGCGGTTTGCCGGCATGGACAACTGCCACCTTGCCGGGCTGCGCTACCGCGTCACCCCTCTTAACTACAGCGGTGAGCTAAGCCTGTTTTCGGCCATCGACGGCAGCGTAAAGAATGAAGGAGTGGAACGCTACAAAGCCCTCAACCCGAAACACCTTGAAACTATTGAACAAGGTGGTGACGGTCAACTGTCTTTCCTGAAAGTCAAAACAACACAATCAAGCATCGAAATTGCCATGGCCGCCCGCCTCCGGCTTAGCGTTAACGGCAAGGAACAGCAGGCTGCTTTCGGCACCACTGCCGACGAAGGCGTGGTTTACACCTACATTGACTGCCAGGCACACGAAGGAGAAACCATTGAACTGCAAAAGGTGGTCGGCATTTATTCTTCCAACCAACCCCACCCCGGTGGTGACATCACCCAACTGGCCCTTGCCGCAGTCAACGAAGCCGGAAGTTTTGACCAACTGCTGGAGCAAAGCACAAGGGCGTGGAAGAAAATCTGGGAAAAAGCCGACATCCGGCTCGAAGGCGACCGTCTTTCACAAAAACTGCTTCGCCTGCACATTTTCCATCTGATGGTTTCGGCCTCTCCCCACAACGTCGGCCTGGATGCTGGCATCACTGCACGCGGGCTGCATGGTGAGGCTTACCGCGGCCACATTTTCTGGGATGAATTGTTCATCCTTCCTTTTTATAATATTCATTTTCCGGAAATCGCCCGCGCCCTGCTCTTGTACCGTTACCATCGCCTTGACGCCGCCCGGAAATACGCTGCGGCCCATGGCTACGGCGGTGCCATGTTCCCCTGGCAAAGCGGCAGCAGTGGCAGGGAAGAAACCCAGGTTGTTCACCTCAACCCCTTGACGGGCGAGTGGGGCCCTGACCACAGTGCGCTGCAAAGACACGTTTCGCTGGCCATCGCCTACAACCTTTGGCAGTACTACAACCTGACCGGAGATACAGGATTCATGGAAGATTACGGCATGGAAATGTTCCTGGAAATTTGTCGCTTCTGGGCATCCACGGCCCGTTACGATGCCGGCACGGGCAGGTTTTCCATTCAGGGGGTGATGGGGCCTGACGAGTTTCACGAAAAATACCCCGGAAGCAGGCAGGGCGGACTGAAAGATAATGCCTACACTAACCTCATGGTTGCCTGGATGCTTGCCCGGCTGTCCGAACTGCTCAACAAACTGGACAGTGAAAAAAAATCACAACTGCTCGACCGGCTGAAGCTTAGCGAGCAGGAAATGGAACGCTGGGAAGACATCCGCACCAGACTTGCCCTGCCGGTTTCAAAAGAAGGCATCATCGCCCAGTTCGACGGGTATTTTGAGCTTGAAGAACTGGACTGGGACTATTTCAGGAAAAAGTACGGCAATGTTCACCGGATGGACAGGCTGCTGAAAGCCGAAGGCAAATCGCCCGATGCCTACAAGGTTGCCAAACAGGCCGACACCCTGATGGTTTTCTACAATCTGGAAAAACGACGTGTGGACGAACTCCTCAGCGACCTGGGGTACAAACTACCGGAAGACTACCTGAAAAAGAACCTGGATTATTACCTGCAACGCACTTCCCACGGTTCTACACTTAGCCGGGTGGTGCATGCAAGCCTGGCAAAAATGACAGGTAAAGACAGTCTGGCCTGGCAACTGTATTTTGAGGCGCTGACAAGTGATTACAACGACATTCAGGGAGGCACCACCGCCGAAGGCATCCACACCGGTGTGATGGCCGGTACAGTGATGGTGACCCTGAACAGCTATGCCGGCATCGACCTGCGCGGAGAAATGCCTGCCGTCAGCCCTGCCCTGCCTGAACACTGGAAACAAATTGGGTTTAAACTGCGCTACAGGGGGGTGGACTATCGTTTTGAGTTAAGCCATTCCCACATTGCCGTCACCGCCGGTTCGGATGCCCCCGTCAAAATCTCAGGAAAGATTTACAAGCTTCAGGCAGGCAAAAAGCTGGTGATTTAAGGGAGAAGATTTCCGGGACGATGACCGGTAACTGAGCCTAAAAAGCAAGCGGATACACCACTTTTTCAAGAAACAGGCCATGAGCCGGAACAGAATATCCGGCCCTCGACCGGTCTTTGGCTTCGATAATGTAGGTGATGTCTTCCGGATTCATTTTACTGCGACCGATTTCCAGCAGTGTTCCCACAACAGCCCTGACCATGTTTCGCAAAAAACGGTCGGCGCTAATGGTGAAAACAAGTTCATCTCCCATTTGCTCCCAGCGGGCTTCCGTAACCGTGCACAAGTTGGTCGCCGTTTGGGTGTGTAGTTTCGAAAAGCTGGTGAAGTCCTTCAATCCCGGCAAAAGGCCGGCGGCCTGCTGCATGGATTCCACATCCAGTTCCACATTCAGAAAGTAACTGTAATGCCTGAAAAACGGCAGTTTCTTCCGGGCAATAAAATATTTGTAGGTGCGGCTGACAGCGCTGAAACGTGCGTGCATTTCATCGTCCACCTGAAAAATCCTTTCGATGGCAATGTCACCGGGCAAAAAGCTGTTGAGTTTGCGTGACAGTTCCTTTTCAGAAAAAGGCATTCTTTCCACGTCGAAATGGGCAAAGAATTCACGGGCATGCACGCCGGTATCTGTTCGGCCACAACCAACAAGCTGCGTTGTGCTTCCCAGCAATGTGGAAAGTTTGTCCTCAATCTCGGCCTGAACCGTATGGGCATTTTGCTGCACCTGCCAGCCGTGGTAGCCGCTACCATCGTAAGCAAGACGGATAAAAAACCTGCTCATGGGTCTGTTTCTGTTTAGCGCTCAAAGATACAATTTGTCATCCTTGAAAAAAAACGGACTTTCGGGCGAAGGGTTAACTGAAAAAACTATCTTTGTTTTTTTAGAGAAACATGCCTGAACAAATCACAAACTTCCCGTTAATTTTTGGCATCCTTGCTTCGCTGTTGCATGTGCTTTCGGGCCCCGATCACCTGGCAGCCATCGGTCCTTTGGCCGTAAACAGCAAACGTCGCACCTGGCTCATCGGTGTGTCGTGGGGCATCGGGCATTTAAGCGGTATGATGCTTATCGGTTTGGTCTTTTTTTACCTGAAAGAATTCATCCCCGCCGATTTCATTTCCGAAAACAGCGAAAGACTTGTAGGTATCATGTTGATTATAATCGGGATTTGGGCCATTTACAAGATGCTTACCTACCATCATGTTGACGAGCATGTACATGACCATGCCCACACCGACAGCCAGGACCATGCCTGGGTGCACCGCCATCACCACCACCACGAAACTTCCGGCAACCACAACCACACCCACACCGAAAGTATCAAACAAGGCAACCTGGCGGCATTCGGTATCGGGGTGCTACACGGACTGGCCGGCGTATCACACTTCATCGGCATGCTGCCCACGCTGGCTTTTGAAAGCAGGGTGGACTCGGCCATGTACCTGACAGGCTTCGGTTTCGGAACCATTCTGGCCATGGTGATGTTTTCCACGATTATCGGGCTTGTTGCCCGAAAGGCCAGCCAGTCAAGGAAAGATACGCTTTTTAGGTCCATCAACGGCATTGCGGGAATTACCGCTATTTTTGTGGGCATTTTCTGGCTGTGGAGTGCATGGTAAAGTTAAGTTTTTTATTTCCAAAAATATTTTTTCAAAATGAACCGGAAAACAATCGGAAACCTGCTGTTTGCAATGCTGACGGCAACACTGCTGGGAGCATTACCCGGAACAGTCTTTGGGCAAATATTCGAAAAAGGCAGTGTGAATATTGGTCTGGAGGGCGGGGTTCAGTTCACCAACATCAGCGACTCATACACACTTAACTCGCCCACAGGTGGCACGGGCTACACCTTTGGCCCTTACCTTGAATACCATGTTTCCAGGGACTTTAAACTGCGCTTTGCTTTAAACTACGACCACAGGGTCTTCGAACTGAATGAGCCGCCCTATGCCATCAACGACACCAGCGGAAACTTCCGGCGCAGCTACATCCAGATCAAGCGCGATTACCGTCTTAACTACCTCACCATGCCACTGAGCCTGATTTACATCAAGGGAAACGAAAGATTTAAGATTTACCTTCAGGTCAGTTTTTATTACTCGCTTTACCTGAATGCCCACGTCAACGGTTTTGATGACCTGTACATCGACTCACTTGATTACCAGAATGTTACGGACACCACACTCCAAATAGGGCACAATATCCGTCAAATTGACGAAGAAGTGGAAAGCGGTTTCAACTCTTCCGATTTCGGTCTGAATTTTTATGTGGGGGGTATCATCAAGCTGTCACCCGGCCTGGCACTTACCATTGCACCGGGCTTTAGCTGGGGCATGGCCAATGTTTACGAAAATCCCTCACGAAGAAGCAGGTGGAGCCGTTTATTGAAAATAAACGCAGGTATTGTGTACACCATCCCCAAAAAAAGTACGGGCAGATTCCCGGACGATTGAGACACTTAAATCAGATACTAACGGAGCCTCTCCGAAGAGCGGATGAGTTTTTCGTCGCTCATGATTCCACGGTAAGCCAGCACCAGAAACACAAAAGCCACAAGCGGCAGGTAAGCACCAATCTCGTAAGTGGCCGAAATACCGCTAATCTTCTCCAGTTCGACAGCGTAGTAAAAGAAGAAAGCAGCAATAAAACCCAGGATCAGAATGACCACCAATCGAACAAGCTTCAGTTGCATCTTGCGGTTTTTAAACAAAAATATTGCAATGAATGAGAACAGCAGGCTCAGACTTACCAGCGCAAGTCCGGGGTAAATGAAAAAAGAAGGGACAGCCGGACTGCTGTCGGGCACCTTACTCACCAGTTCATAAATGTACATTATCAGTTGATCTTTGTCGCCACCGATAAAAGTAGCAAGCGGAAAATAAAACATCGCACCCAGAGCTGCCACAGCCAGGAGCAGGTAAACGGTTTGAATTCTTTGGATCATTTTCTGAAAAGTTGGTTTCGGGAGCAAAAGTAATCATTAAGCAAAAGCTGAACCAACTCAATTTTTGTTTTATTGGGCATGCGGAACACCTCTATTGTGAAGCAGCGATTTTAAAGAATAAATGGATACATTTGTGGCTTGAAAAGTTTTGCCTTTTGAAATTCATCAAACTTTTTTAAAATGGACAGAAAATGAAAAACACAAAAAGCATTCTTATCTTTTTCATCCTGCTTACCCTGCTGTTCTGGAACCCTGTATCCTTTTATTTGTTTTACCATTCCAATGACATTTACGATTCAGGGCTGTTGAAAGCCGTTTTCTGGATCATACCGGTTTGTGGCGTTGTTTTGATTCTGGTCTTACGAAAGAAATCATTCTCCAACCTGTTTCAGAATTTACTTTTCAGCGCATCTTTTTTTGGGGTTCTTTTCGGTCTGTTTGTCGTATTTGATTCCATCCTCGGTCTTTTCAGCGGGGCAGGCAGGCCATCCGGTAATCAAACGCAGCCCGGCGAAAAGAAGGGGTTGATCTTTGAGCCCAACGTAGTCGCGCACTCCAAAACAGTTGAATTTGATTACAAAGCTGTAATAAACAGCATCGGTTTGCGCAACAGGGAGATTTCAGTAAAGAAAGAAGACGGCACTTACCGGATTCTTTGTTTTGGTGACAGCTGGACTTTCGGGCTGGGGGTAAATATTGAGAACAGCTATCCCATGCAACTGGAAAAATATTTGCACAGCCAGGGTTATTCAAATGTTGAAGTCGTTAACTGTGGTAAAATCGGGGAATACACAACAACCTATAAGAAATACATGTCAAAAGCCGTCCCGCTTTTGAAGCCTGACTTGGTGATTGTGGGTCTGCTGCAGGTTGACGACCTGGCACAGTTATATGAAAACAATTACTTCCTGGAAAAATTCAGAAGCGCACAAAAGACCACGACACAGCTCACCTTTAAACAGCTTGTTAAAGCCTTTCTTAAAGAATCTTTTGTGAATTTCATCAACCTGTTTACTACAGTCGAGATAAAGAAAGAAATTGATGTTACCGGCAACTGGGCAGATATTGCAAACAATCTGATAAAGGGATTTAATTATTATCAGCAACTCAGGTACTCTTTTCTTTTAGATACGGTTAGAACACTTCTTACAACAGGCAACCTGGATTACGGCCAACTGAATTATTACATCAATTATCCTGACCGCCTTTCCATTTTTAATGACCCGAAACACCCGGCAACGCTTTACGCGATTGAGGAGATGAATAAAGATATCGAAGAAATGAAAACAATTTGTACAGACAACGGCGCTGAACTTATCGTGGTAAATATGCCCATTGATATTTACACCGGCCACAAACTTATTCGGACTTATTCGGACTTTTTACCCGGCTACTATCTGAAAAACAACCATGTGGATTCAATTTACCGGAGCGTTGCCGAGAATCACAAGCTGGAGTATATTCAATTAACCGAGCGGTTTATTGAATTGGAGGACAAAGAAGCCTACTTCTTTTTGTTTGATGGTCATCCAAATGCAAAAGGATACAGTGAAATTGCCAAATGCATCGGGAACGATCTTATCAAAAGCACTTTAAAAAAAGAATAATCAGCTAATTTTTTTACCGACATTTTCACCCGTAAATTATTTTACTGTACTGAAGCTAAAAGCCCAAAAGTTTGACATTGATTTTAGGAGAATCTTCAAATCCCGGGTTTCCCTTATTTTAATTGTGTCTAAAATGTGAAAAAAACGAATAAAAAAAGACATCTACGTAAAATAAAGTGTATATTTGCAGCCTCGCAGGGAAAACCCTGAAATAAATTTCCATAAATAAGTATTTTTTTCACCCAAAAATCTTGATCTCCGCGTTAGTTCATAACCTTAGATTATTATCAAACCACCTACCATTATGTATGACATTGTTGAGTTAAACAGCAAAAAAGTTGCTGAATTAAAAGAAATAGCCAACGAACTTAATATTCCGAAAACAGACAAGCTATTGAAGAAAGACCTGGTCTACAAAATATTAGATTATCAGGCACTGAATCCCAGTAAAGAAATGATCGAGGCAGAAACCCGCAGGGAAAAACGCCCCGGACGTAAAAAAAGAAATGTACCGGCGACGGCTTCAAAACCGGCCGAAGACAGCAGCACTGACCAACGCAAGGATACGCGCGGAAAACAAAGGAGACCGCGTAAGATCGTATCTGAAACGGAGGAAACCGCTAAAAAGCCACAGGAAAAACCTGTTTTGACACCGCTTGAAGAAGAAAGTATCTCAGGCACGATGGTAGCGGGACCGACGGTTATAGAAAATATTCCCCTTCCGGAAGCAAAAACCGAGACAACTGCAGCACCGGAACAAACAACAGGCAAAAGAGATAACAGCCGCCGTCAACGCAACCACGGAAGTAGCGGAAAATGGGAAGATCGCGAAAATAGCAGGCGCGAAAGTAAGAATGGAGACAACAAAAAAGAGATTAAAAAAGAAATTACCGGTAATGGCAAGACAGAACCCAGGCCGGAACAGGAAGAGAGAAGACCAAAACAGGAATTCCCCTTCGAATTTGAAGGCATGGTGAGTGCCGAAGGCGTCCTGGAAATTATGCCTGACGGCTATGGCTTCCTGCGTTCATCTGATTACTACTACCTGAATTCTCCTGATGATATTTACGTTTCGCAGTCACAAATCAAATTGTTCGGCCTGAACACCGGCGACACCGTCAGGGGAAGCATCCGTCCGCCTAAAGAAAGTGAAAAATATTTCCCTTTGATTAAGGTGGAGAAGATCAATGGTAAGATGCCTGAGGAAGTGCGCGACCGCATTCCGTTCGACTACCTGACCCCATTGTTTCCGGACACGAAATTCACCATTACCGGACACAAACAGGAAACGATTTCCACCCGTGTAATGGACCTGTTTGCCCCCATTGGCAAGGGACAACGCGGATTGATCGTCTCACAACCCAAAACCGGAAAAACAGTGTTGCTGAAAGAAATTGCCAACGCCATTGCTGCCAACCACCCTGAAGTTTACCTGATCATCCTGCTCATTGACGAGCGTCCTGAAGAGGTAACCGATATGGAACGTAGTGTAAACGCCGAGGTCGTTGCCTCTACTTTCGATGAACCGGCTGACAAGCACGTTAAAATTGCAAATCTGGTGCTGGAAAAAGCCAAAAGGCTTACCGAAAGCGGACACGATGTGGTGATACTACTGGATTCGATCACAAGGTTGGCAAGGGCTTACAACACCATGTCACCGGCCTCAGGCAAAGTGCTCTCGGGCGGTGTCGAAGCCAACGCCCTGCAAAAACCCAAACGTTTCTTCGGGGCTGCAAGGAATATTGAAAATGGCGGTTCACTCACAATCCTGGCAACAGCACTGATCGATACAGGATCGAAAATGGACGAAGTCATTTTTGAGGAATTCAAAGGTACGGGTAACATGGAACTCCAACTCGACCGGAAACTGTCGAACAAAAGGATTTACCCCGCCATTGACATTGTTGCATCCAGCACAAGGCGCGAAGACCTGTTGATTGACAAAGACATGCTGCAGCGCATCTGGGTACTGCGCAACCTGCTTTCTGACATGAATCCCATCGAAGCCATGCAATTCCTTAAAGACAAAATGAAGTTTACCCAGTCAAATGAGGAATTCCTCATTTCGATGAACAGCTAAAAAGTAAAGAAATTCTTTTTTGATACAATCCTGAGTCTCACCGGCTCAGGATTTTCTTTTTGAGGACAGGACGGTTAAGGCTTGTTAACCAAGCCCTGCTTTTGTTAATTTTGCAGTCAAATACTTTTAGCCCACATCTTGGATTTTGAACTGTTCATAGCAAAAAAAATTTCTTCAGGGAAAACCGACAATCTATCCCGGCCCGTCATCCGCATTTCGTACATCAGCATTGCACTCGGGCTTGCATTGATGACCATTTCGGTGGCCATCGTTATCGGCTTCAAGAAAACCATCACCGATAAAATGACCGGCTTTGCCGCCGATTTACAAATCGTACCCTTTAACAACAACGCCTCGCTGGAGGAGCAACCTTTGCGCATTTACCGGGAATTTGTCGAAAAGCTGAAAGCAAACCCGCAAATCAGGCACATTCAGTTTACAGCCAGGAAGGCAGGTGTAGTGAAAACAAACGAGCAAATTCAGGGGGTGGTTGTCAAAGGTGTTGGAGCCGACTTCGACAGAAGATTCCTGATGGAAAGCCTGGTCGCCGGCACTTTTCCCAAAACGAATGCAATCACAAAAACCAATCAGGTTCTCATTTCAGCCACGCTGGCCTCGCGCTTGAAAGTGACAACTGGCGACCACTTGCGCGTTTGGTTCGTAAGTGGCGACAAAGCCCGGTCAAGGGGAAGAAAATTTACAGTTAGCGGCATCTTCAAAACCAGTCTTGAAGAATTTGACAGCCGTTACATCATTGCTGATATCCGTCACCTGCAAAGGCTTAACGACTGGGACAAAAACGAGGCCGGAAGCATTGAGGTTTTTATCAAACAACCGGAAAAGCTTGACAAAATAGCGACGGAAATTTATAAGGAAATCCCCTACGACCTTAATTTAGTGACCATCCGGGATGAATACCCCCAGATATTCAACTGGCTCGACCTGCTGGACATGAACGTGGTTGTGGTGCTGGTGCTTTTGATACTTGTAGCGGGCATCACCATGGTATCCACCCTGCTCATTATTATTCTCGAACGCACCAGTATGATTGGTGTTCTTAAAGCCCTGGGGGCAAGCAACTCCTCCATCCGTAAAATATTCCTCTACAAAGCAGCCGTTATTATTTCGACAGGGATGTTTTGGGGAAATGTGGCAGGACTGGGATTCTTCTTCATCCAGAAATATCTTCAAATTATAAAGCTGTCACCCGAAAACTACTACATGGATTTTGTCCCTGTTGAATTGTCTGTTTCTTATGTTCTGCTGTTAAACCTAGGCACTTTCGCTGTTTGCCTGGCGATGCTCATTGTACCTTCGTGGTACATTTCTCGCATTGTTCCTGCCCGTGCACTGCGGTATGAGTAGGCCTACACAAGATCAAAAAAGAGTATAAAATCAAACAGGAATTGCCAGCACATCAAAATAAAATTCAGCCTGAAAAACGGTAAATCTTCCATCCCATTGAAAAACTTTTTATTTTTGCACTCCATTTTGGACCCGTAGCATAATTGGATAGTGCACCTGACTACGGATCAGGAGGTTGGGGGTTCGAGTCCCTCCGGGTTCACAACTTTTGAGAATCAAAAAAGCTACTCATTACAGGGTAGCTTTTTTATTGGCTTTTTTAACGGGTAGCCCTCTTTTTCTTTTTACGAAACTCATCTGATTGTGTTTTTCTTTAGATTTGCGAATGCTAAAACGAATACAGTTTTATGAAGAAGAAAATTTACATTGCTGGTTGTGGCGGCATGCTTGGTGAAGCTTTTTACACGCAATTCAGGAATGACTATGAGCTGAAGTGCACCGACAAGGATGTTAACGAGGATTGGCTCTCATTTTTGGACTTCAGGGATCTTGATGCTTACAAAAAAGACGTGGAAGAATTTCAACCGGACTTTCTTTTCCACTTAGGTGCCTATACCGATCTTGAGTTTTGCGAAGAACATGCAGATGACACCTACAACACAAACACCCTTGCTGTTGAGAATGCCGTTTACATTGCAAATCAATTGAACATCCCTGTATTGTACATTAGCACGGCCGGAATATTTGACGGAAAAAAACAGTTTTATGACGACTGGGACCAGCCATCTCCGATTGGTGTATATGCCCGTGCCAAATATATGGCTGAACGGTTTGTTGTTGAGAACGCCGGCCGCTATCTGGTTTGCCGCGCGGGGTGGATGATGGGTTCCGGTCCGAAAAAGGACAAAAAGTTTATCCAGAAATTAATGAAACAATTAAAGGATGGGAAGCGCGAGTTGTTCATTGTTAACGATAAAGACGGTACGCCCACTTATACTCACGATTTTGCAAAAAATGTGAAAGCCCTGCTTGAAAAAGAGTATTGGGGCTTGTACAATATGGTTTGTGGTGGTCAAACAAGTCGATTTGAAGTTGCAAAAGAATTGATTGATTTACTGGGATTAAAAGATGATGTAAAACTAACTGCCGTTTCTTCTGAATACTTTAAGAAAGAGTTCTTTGCCCAAAGACCTGCCAATGAAAGACTATTAAACAGGAAACTGGATTTAAGGAATATCAATCTGATGCAAGACTGGAAAGTAGCTTTAAAATACTATCTGCAAAATTACTACAGCGATTATCTTTCTTAGCAGAAAAAGGTTGTTAGGGAACCTCGGTTTAACACATGAGACATCTTCGCAATAGAAGTTTGAAAAATCTCCGCCTCATGGTAAAAACCAAGAATCTCCACCCGGAATCATCAACCAATCCACTGTTATAACCCTTATCAGAATGGGCGATATTGCTTGCAAACAGGCAAAATATCCAAAACTTATTAACAATAATTAACAAATAATTTCCTGAAAATGTTTCACTTGTCGGCGGGCATGTTGATAACGTTTAATTTGTTAACAATTTTGAGGGTTTTCTAATGTATGAAATATCTAATTTTACCTTCATTCAAATTTTGATAAACCAAATCTTCAATGCTTATGAAACGTAAAAATTTACTCTTAACCTTAATGGTTGTAGTTCTTTTAAGTGGTGCAGGTTTTGCACAGGGAATCATCCGCGGTGTACTCCAGGATGTAAATACGAACGAGACCCTTATTGGGGCCACGGTAGTGATTGACGGCACCACCATTGGTGTTACTACAAACCTGGATGGCAGTTTCCTGCTGATCGCCCCTGAGGGTGAGCACAAACTGGTGTTTTCGTACGTGGGTTACGAAACCCAGAACACAACCATCACCGTAAAGGATGGTGCGACCTACAATGTGGGAACCATCCTGATGAAGTCCAGCGCTATTGGTCTTGACGAGATCAACGTGTTGGCCGATGTTGCTATCGACCGCAAGACACCTGTTGCCGTCAGCACCATTGATGCCCAAACTATTGAGCAGGAACTGGGGAGTCAGGAATTCCCTGAGATAATGAAAATGTCGCCCAATGTATATGCCACCAAAAGCGGTGGAGGCTTCGGCGATGCACGTGTAAACGTTCGTGGATTCGACCAGCGGAATGTGGCTGTGATGATCAACGGTATCCCTGTCAACGACATGGAGAACGGTTGGGTGTACTGGTCAAACTGGGCAGGTCTGGGTGATGCCACCCGTACCATCCAGATTCAAAGAGGACTCGGTGCTTCAAAACTGGCCATTAACTCGGTAGGTGGTACGATCAATATCATTACCAAAACCACCGACATGAACAAAGGTGGTTCCATCTTATTCAGCGCAACTGATTACGGTCGCTTTAAAACCATGCTCAGCCTCTCAACCGGAAAACTGAAAACCGGAACCTCCATCACCTTTGTAGGTTCGCGTACGTACGGGCAAGGATACATTGACGCAACATGGGTTGATGCCTGGTCGTACTTCCTCTCTGTCAGCCAGGACATCGGAAAAAAACACCAGTTGGTATTTACTGCCATCGGTGCACCCCAGCGACACGGACAACGCAATGGCTTTTACATGCTTGATTCCACAAAATTCGATAAGTATGGTGCAAAATACAACCAAAACTGGGGCTGGCGTGGTGGCGAGCAACTCAACGAGCGGGTAAACTATTACCACAAACCGCAACTTGCGTTGAACTGGTATTACAACATTAACGAAAATCTTTACCTTTCAACTTCTGCCTATCTCTCCTTCGGAAACGGTGGCGGTTCAGGACCCCTGGGTTACGGAAAATATAAGTATGAGCCTCCGAAAACGTCATCCAACCAGTACGACTGGGATCAGATGGCAGACATCAATGCAGCGAATATTGACACGGCAAACCTGCTTCAAAACGGATTGTACGAAGTTAAAAACGGCGATACCATTGTGAGTGGTGAAGCGCGAGCGCAGCATATCATTAGAAACTCGGTGAACAACCATTTCTGGACTGGTATCCTGTCAACCCTAAACGCCAATCTGTCTGACAAGTTCACTTTAATGGCGGGCATCGACGGCCGTCGTTACATTGGCGAACACTATCGTGAAGTCAGAGACCTCGTCGGCGGTGATTATTGGTCCGACAGCAAATTCGGTCCTGCGCGTGTAGGCGACAAAGTGGCTTACTGGAACGACGGTTATGTTACTTACTTTGGCCTTTTTGCACAGTTGGAGTTTACCCTGGGCAATTTCAATGCATTTGTTGCTGCCACCGCATCCGACACCTGGACAAAAAGGGTTGATTACCGCTCTTACCTGCCTTATTACACACCGGGCGAAACACCTACCGATGCTGAGAAGAAGGCTGTAAGCGAAACCCTGACAAATTTCGGCTACAACGCCAAACTTGGTGCCAATTACAACATCAACGAAAAGCATAATGTCTTTTTCAATGCCGGAATTTATTCGCGCGTTCCTTTCTTCAGGTTCCATTTCCTGAACTACAAAAATGATGTCAACCCCAACCTGGCCAACGAAGTGATCAGTGCTTTCGAATTGGGCTACGGGTTTAAATCCCGCAAATTCGATCTGAAATTCAACGCTTACTATTCGACCTGGGATGACATCTCGCAGCTTTCAAGCTTCGTAGCTGACAATGGCAACCAGGTAACCGCATTCGTATCTGACATGAAAGAAGTCCATATGGGACTCGAACTGGAAGCCAACTGGAGTGCTACCCGCTGGCTGGGCCTCGGTTTCATGGGGACAATTGGAAACTGGTACATTGCCAACGATGCGGTCGCTGACCTTTTCGATGAGCAAACCCAGGAACCCATCGGAAAAGGTACGATCTATACCAAAGACCTGAAAGTGGCTGATCAACCACAGTCAATGGCCGGCATTGCTGCCAAATTCAAAGTAACGAAGAGTATTGACATCGGGCTGAACTGGCTGTACTATGCCAATATTTATGCTGCTTTCACCCCTGAAAAACGGGTACCCAAACCGGGCAATCCCATCGACAGGGAACAATCCTTCAAACTGCCCAACTACAACATCCTGGACGTCCGTTTCGGATGGCGTTTCAAAATTGCCGGACTGGATTCCTACTTCAACTGGAATATTTACAACGTGGCAGATGTTTCCGCCATTGCTGAAGCCGAAGACCGCGCCAACAAGATCTACAATGATGCCGGTGATGTTATCGGCTACGATCACGTATTCCAAAAAGGATTCTGGGTATGGGGAAGAAACATGAACTTCTCCCTCAAAGTCAGGTTCTAAACCAACTTTAGACATTTGGAAAAGCCCCCTGTTTGGGGGCTTTTTTTATCTTTACACCCAAACTGTTTATGATGTCAAAACAATATTTCAAAAACCTTGTGCTCCTGTTACTTATCGGCAGCCTGATGGGTTCGTGCCAGAAACAACAAAGTAACGAAAAGCCTTACCTCATTATGCTTTCGCTTGACGGTTTCAGATGGGATTTCACGCAAACGGCCAGCACACCGGTCCTCGATTCGCTGAAAGAAGCAGGGGTGATGGCAACATCCATGAAGCCCTCCTTCCCAACGAAAACATTCCCCAACCACTACACCATTGCTACAGGATTGTATCCCGACCACCACGGCATCGTGTTGAACAGTTTCTACGCCTCCGATCTGAAAAAAAGTTATTCACTTTCCAACCGTTCCGCAGTAACTGACGGCAGCTTTTACGGGGGTACGCCTTTGTGGAATCTTGCCGAAGACCAGGGGGTAAAATCTGCCACCCTGTTCTGGGTTGGGGCGTCAGCGGATATTGACGGGAAGAGACCTTCGTTTTGGAGCCTTTACGACGAACAGCTTCCGCTGCATTCGCGCATTGATTCGCTGAGCCGGTGGCTGAGCCTGCCTGAAGGAGAAAGACCTCACCTTATTTTATGGTATTATCACGAGCCCGACCTGACAGCACATATCTCGGGGCCCGAAAGCGAAAAGCTGAAAGCAAAGATTGAAGAGTTAGATATTTTCCTGGGCAATTTCTTCACTGCAATGCGCCGGCTTCCCGTTTTCGACCAATTGAATTTCATCATCACCTCCGACCACGGGATGACCTCCCTTTCGCCGGACAGGATAGTACTAATGGATCAGTTTGTTGACACGGCAGATCTGGAGATCGTCAACGGTGGAAACCCCGTTTACAACTTTAAAGTGAAAGATGGAAAACTGGATAAAGTAATGAAAGAGCTTTCAAAAATGCCACACACCCGCTCATGGAAACACAGTCAGCTACCAGAACGTTTGCACTACGGAACAAATATCCGTACACAAGACATTACACTGTTGGCCGACAATGGCTGGAGCATTTACTGGTCGTGGAAAATCGGCAAATCGAAAGGAACACACGGCTACGACAACGACTTCAAAGACATGCACGCTATTTTTTTTGCTGCCGGACCGGCTTTCCGTAAAGGATTCGAGCAACCCGTTTTCGAGAACGTTGATATCTATCCCCTGGTCGCAAAAATCATGGGGCTCCGGGCGGCGAAAGTTGATGGAAATCTTGAGGAGGTGAAACAAATGCTGAGGTAAACCCACAACAAAAAAAATGAATACAATGAAACAAGGAATCCTTGCACTGGCCATGCTTTTTCCCCTGCTTGCCGGTGCGCAAACAAGCCTGCTCAATGCCGGACCCATGCCCGGTTACAGCGAAATGACGGAAGCAGCCATCTGGTTGCAAACAAAAAATGAGGCTACCGTTTTTGCCAGATACTGGCCGGTTGATCAACCCGAAGCTGTTCACCTGACAAATACCGTCAGCACTACCCGCGAAGGTGCATTCACAGCCGTTTTAGTTGCTGACACCCTTGAACCCGGAAACCGCTACCAATACAAGCTCTACATCAACAACAAAGCAGTTGATTTGGCTTATGAAACCTATTTTCATACCCAAACCATCTGGCGTTGGCGCACCGATCCGCCCGATTTTTCTTTTTTAATTGGCAGTTGCGCCTATATCAACGAAACGGCTTACGACAGACCCGGAACCCCGTACGGCGACAGTTATCAGATTTTTGAAAGCATGCGTGAAAAGAATCCTGCGTTCATGATCTGGCTGGGCGACAATACCTATCTCCGCCAGCAGGAATGGAATTCCAGGACCGGCTTTATTCACCGCTACACACATACAAGATCATTACCCGGCATGCAGGCCTTTCTGGCTTCTACACACCACTATGCCATCCTTGACGACCACGATTACGGCCCGAACAACAGCGACCGTTCTTTTTGGAATAAAAATCAATCGCTGGAAACCTTTGAGCTTTTCTGGGCAAACCCGTCTTACGGGGTGGGCGACATTGAGGGAGCAATCACTTCTTTCCAGTACGGCGATGCAGATTTCTTTCTGCTGGACAACCGTACCCATCGCACCCCCGACAAGGTTCCGGACGGCAACAAAACCCAGTTGGGAGAAGCGCAATTACAATGGCTTTTCGACAATCTGGCAGGCAGTTACGCCCGTTTTAAATTCGTTGTTCTGGGCGGACAGTTTTTAACCGATTCGGGCTTGTACGAATCTTACACCAATTTTGGTTTTGGCGAAGAGCGCCAGCGAATCATCGATTTCATCCGGGAGCAAAACATCCTGAATGTTATTTTCCTCACCGGAGACGTGCACTTTTCTGAAGTTTCGGTGCTAAGGGAAGAGGGAAAGCCAACCATCTGGGACTTCACCTCCTCACCCCTGACCAGTGGACCGAACACCAACGGCATCAACCAGAACAACACGCTGCGAATTCCGGGTTCAGTGATCATGGAACGTAATTTCACGGAAATCGCTCTGAGCGGACCATCAAAGGAGCGCAGACTTACCATCCGTTATTTCGACAGCAACGGGAAACTGCTGTGGGAATATCAGCTTGAACCGGAGAAAAAAGAAAGAACGGCAGAGTAAACTTCCCCAACCGGCATAAACGGGAACGTGGATTATGTAGGTTCAATCTGTGTTACATCAGCCAAATCGGCGTCATCCGCGTTCTTTTTAACCTCAAAAACCGAACAGACCCTATATCCGCGCTGCCCTGTTCAGTAAATAATGGTCTGCCAGTACCAATGCAGCCATGGCTTCCACGATGGGAACGGCCCTGGGCACCACACAGACATCATGGCGGCCTTTGCCTTTCAGCATCACCGGCTTGCCTGATTTATCAACCGTTTGCTGGTCTTTCATCAGCGTGGCTACCGGATTGAAGGCCACGCTAAAAACGATTTCCTCGCCGTTGGAAATACCACCCTGCACCCCTCCCGAGAAATTGGTTTTGGTACGGAGTTTCCCTTCGCGCACTTCAAACAGGTCGTTGTGTGCGGAACCCTTCATGGCAGCGCCGTCGAAGCCGGAGCCGATGGCGAAGCCCTTCACCGCGTTGATGCTCAGCATGGCTTTCCCAAGGCTGGCGTGCAGCTTGTCAAACACGGGCTCGCCCCATCCGGCAGGCACATTGCGAACGATGCACTTTATTTCGCCACCCAAAGTGTCGCCCTCTTTTTGTGTACGCGCGATCAAACGGAGCATTTTTTCGGAAGTTTCCGGGTCGGGGCAGCGAACGGTCGAATCTTCTGAAACCGGCAGTTCAGGGAGTTCGGTTTCTTTTGGTATGGCCACCGTCCCGATGCGGTTAACAAACGCGGTGATCTCCACCCCCAGGGTATTCAGCAGCATTTTGGCAAAGGCGCCACCTACCACCCGGGCGAGGGTTTCGCGTGCCGAGCTGCGGCCGCCTCCCCTGAAATCGCGGTGTCCGTATTTTTTTTCAAAAGTAAAGTCGGCATGTGACGGGCGAAAAGTATTTTGTAGATGGTCGTAATCTACAGGCAGTTGGTCTTTGTTCCACACCAGGAAAGCGATGGGCGTTCCCAGCGAGAAACCTTCAAAAACCCCCGAAAGGATCTCCAGTTCGTCCTCTTCTGAACGGCTGCTGGCCCAGGGACTTTGTGCCGTTTTTCTGCGTTGGAGTTCCCTTTGCAGTAAATCTTCATCAATTCTTACCCCGGAAGGAAATCCGTCAAGTATCCCTCCAATCGCTTTACCGTGCGACTCGCCGAAAGTCGTCAGGCGAAGCAGTTGACCAAAGCTGTTTCCCGGCATAATTTCTCTGAATTTGGCGACCTCCGCCACCGGGATGGTTTCACAAAACCAACACTGCCGCGGAGCCTGCTTTTAATTTCAGGTAAAAGTAACGAAAAAAATCAGGTGATGGCATCGAGCACGGCGGCCAGGTCGCCGGTGAGGTTTTTGCGGTCAAACTGTTCCACATTTTTGCAATCGGCTTTCAGATCGCCTTTTTTAAACCGGCGGTAAAACGACAGCAGGTCGGCTTTGAGCTTTTCCACTTCTGTAAAACCGTAAACCTTTCCGCAGCCTGAGCGGCGGATCACCTCCGCAGCGTCGCCGTCGGGCGGCCCGATGCAAACCACCGGCCTGCCCGAAACCAGGTACTCGAAGATCTTTCCCGTTAAAATAAGACGGGCGTTGGGTGTGTTGTTGATCAACAGCAGCAAAAGCGAAGCCCTGCCCTGCTCCAGTACCACTTGGCTGTGCGGCAGGTAGTCCGTTCGCCGGAGGTACTTTTCAAGCCCGTGTTTCTTTAGAGATTCCATCGCGCTGAAATCCATCTTTCCCGTATTCCGGATTTCCAGATCGGCGGCAAAACCCGCATCCTCTTCCACAAGCTGGTGGAGTGCTTTCCAAAGGTTTCCGGGATTGCGTGTTTTGGTGAGCGAACCGATATGCGCCAGGCTGAACTTTCCGTCCGAAGGATGCTTTTTTGGTTCGGGAGGACGGTCTTCGGAGTCGAAACCGTTGGGAATGACACTGTATTCGCCGGGGACAATGGCATTGAATTCCTTTTCCATGCCGGGACTGACCACTGTAACCGCATCAGCTTGCTCAAGCACCAAACGTTCCAGTTGGTGATGTTTGCGGTCGGCCCATTTGCTCAGCTTCAATTCCCTGTAATAATCGATATTGGTCCACGGATCGCGAAAATCGGCCAGCCAGGGAAGACCCGTTTTTCGTTTCAGACCCAATCCGATGAGATGGGTGCTGTGGGGCGGGCCGGTAGTCGCGATGGCATCGGGGCGGTTTTCGCGGATGTAGCCGGTCAGCATTTTCACCGAGGGCTTTATCCAGAATCTGCGGGCGTCGGGAATGAACAAGTTTCCCCTGACCCAGACCGAGAACTCCTCGACCAGGCTCCTTTTGTGTTTGCCTTCACTCAAAAACGCCGTTTGGATCTTTTGTTCTTTCTTTTTTCCGGTCAGCTTTTTGTAAACTGCGTAAGGCTCCCTGATCCGGTTTTTGATGATTTCGACACCCTCCGGCACTTCCTCCAAAAGCGAATGGTCAAGCACGGGCACTTCGGGGTTTTCGGGCGTGAAAACGACAGGCTCCCATCCGAACGACCGCAAATATTTCACAAATTTCAGCCAGCGCTGGACACCTCCTCCCCCGCCGGGCGGCCAGTAGTAGGTTATGATGAGGAGTTTTTTCATTTCCGGCTGGCTATTACAGGATCAGGGAATCAGGGAATTTATCGCTCTTTTTCACTGCATTGCTATTTAATTTTCTTTCTTCGCAAAAACAGATTTAATTTCATACAGCAGAAATCCAACGACCAAAAGTATCAGCAGCAACGAGCTGACGAAAGACACTTTTTCACCCACAACCCACACCCGCGGCTCAAACCTGAAATCGATTTGGTGTTTTCCGGCCGGAACCACCATGGCCCGCAGGACGTAATCGGCCCTTAAATGCGGCGTTTCCTCACCGTCGATGAATGCTTTCCAGCCCTTGTCGTAATAAATCTCGGAGAAAACAACCAGCTGCTCCGAATGGGCATTAAACTCGTAAACCAGGTGGTTGGGCGCGTACGAAGTAAGTTTAATGCTCGCCGAAGCATCGACCTTGAACTCCTTACCCTGCAGTTGCTCCGCAAATCTTTTGTCCACAACGGCTGTTTGTTTCAGGTCGGTGTTGTCAAGGGCCGCAATTTCTTCATCGGCATTTTTCACCAGCTTGTAGTTGTTCACCATCCAGGCGTTGCCAAAAGCCGACGGGTTGTACAGCGGTTGTGCATCGGGGCTGTAAATGATATAGCGGGTGTTGAGCATGCCCAGTACCTGCTGCGCCTTGAATGTGTCGAGTATTTTGTCGAAAGTCATATTTCCAAGCGAAAGCATGTCGGTAATGGCTTTGATCTCGTGCTGAATGTGGTGGTCAATCAAATCCTGGTAGCGTTGCAACTTGGCACCGTGGTAACCGCCGATGGATTTGTGGAAGTACGAGCAACTGGCGTCGTTAAATGTACTTTTGGTGAGGTCCAGCACACGGAAATCGGGATCCTTGTCCTGCAGGATTTGCCTGTCGGCAGGGGCCGGACTGAAAGGAACGTCCATTTTTCGTGCCCGCACAAAATTATCATCGTTGAGATAGCGTTTGTCCACCAGGGCCATGTCAAACAGCACCAGCACCGCAATGCCGGCAATGAGTATGCTTTTGCTGATCTTTCCGTAAGCAAAGCCAAACAGCAGCAGTGCGGCTGCCACAACAAAGAAGAGGCTGCGCAACAGGTCTGCCCTGAAAATGGCAACGCGAACATTTTCGAGACTGCTCATAAACAGTGATACCTGCCCTGCATCCTGACCCTGCATCATGTCGCGGAACTGTGCATCCTCGCGTGCGCTGAAAAAGTCGAAAAAGGCGGTTGGCATGATGTAGAAAAGCAGGAGAAAGCCGGCCGTGAAACCAAGCGAAATGTAAAATGCCTTTTTATTCTTTACAATCAAATCCGGATTCTTAACAATCTTGTCCAGTGCAAGAAAGGCCAGTAACGGAATGGTCAGCTCGGCAATGACCAGGATCATGGAAACCGCCCGGAATTTATTGTAACCCGGGAAATAGTCGATGAACAAATCGGTGAGGGGCATGAAATTCTTCCCCCAGGCGAGCATGACGGAAAGGATGGTGGCGGCCAGTAAGGCCCACCGCAGACGGGTATCAAGAATGAAAAGCCCCAGCACAAACAAAAAGACCACGATCACCCCCACATACACAGGGCCGGAGGTAAAGGGCTGGTCGCCCCAGTAGCCGTTTTGCTGTGCAACGGCATTGCGGTAGGCCCGGTCAGCTTTATCAAGGGCTTTTTGCCTGCCGATTTGACCGGAGGCCCCTCCCTTTACATTGGGAACCATCAGCGACCAGCTTTCGCCGGTTCCGTAACTCCAGGCAGTGATGTAGTCTTTGTCGAGTCCACCGGACTTGTTTTCCTGATTGTTTGTCAGTTCAGGTTTGCCCCGCATGGTCTCCTTGCCGTATTCGTAAGTCGCCCACAGGTTGGTCGAATGAGTCAGCACCGCGAAAAACGCAGCCACCAGCAAAAATCCCGTGGCTTTGAAAAAGTGGGCGAACTGTTTTTGGCGAATGGCTTCCGAAAGTTCGTACAAGCCGTAAACAACCACCAGGATCAACAGGTAGTAGGTGATCTGCAGGTGGCCGGCCTTGATCTCCAGGGCGAGGGCGACGGCCGTCAGCACGGCTCCCCGGAGATATTTTCCCCTGAAGGCGAGGATGATGCCCGCCAGCACCGGCGCCATGTAGCCGATGGCATGGGCTTTTGAAGTGTGCCCGGCCCCGAGGATGATAAATAAATAAGAGGAAAGGGCAAAAGCGATGGCTCCGGCAAGACTTACCCACGGATTAACCCGAAGCACCAACAGCAGCACGAAGAACCCCAGAAAATACAAAAAGACGTAGTTGGCCGGGTAAGGCAGGCCAAGGGTTAAAACCTTGTCCACAAAGCGCATCAGGTTGCCGTTGTACTGCACCGAGATTTGCCAGGCGGGCATGCCACCAAACATGGAATTGGTCCAAAGGGCCTCCACGCCGGTGCTTTCCCTGAAATCGCTGATCTCTTTCGACATGCCTTTCCACATGGCAATGTCGTGCTGATTGAGTTTCTTGCCTTCCAGCATCGGGGAAAAATACACCAGTGTAATGATCAGGAAGACCACTACGGCCACCAGGTAGGGGATTGACTTTTTCAATAAATTCTTGTCCATACTTTACAGTGATTGGGTTCTGAATGTTAAGGTTTATCGTTTGTGGTTTGCTCAGGTTTATTCATCCACCTCTTCAAAATCAATATATTCGCCCAGTTCGGTGTCTTTTTTCTCCGCTTTTTCCGAAGGAATGTTAATGTTGACCTCACCGTCATTTTTCCGACGGCCGGCATCCTGCTGATCGTAAAATCCGCGGTTGAATTTTTCCTGTTGATTTTTCATCATCCTGCCCAGCAGCCAGGGCAAGCCGTAACGCAGGAACAAACGCAGGCTGTAACTCAGCAACAATAAAATAACAACGAGCCAAAACAGAAATTTCATTACGCCTGATTAATAACTGATGCGAAAATATTGCTTTTTGGCAAACCGCAGGAGGGATAAACTAAAAAAGGAGGCATGTAACCACACCTCCCCTGTTTTATTCAAGCTAAAATCAGAATAAACTACTTGCGTTCGTCCGAAACAGTCAGTTTCTTTCTTCCTTTAGACCTTCTTCTTTTCAGCACTTTACGTCCGTTAACCGTTGACATCCGTTCGCGGAAACCGTGCTTATTTTTTCTTTTTCTTACCGACGGTTGAAATGTTCTTTTAGTCATCATTCATCTTTTTTGGGAGTGCAAAAATATACTTTTTTTTAAATCAAAATCATTTGTGAAATAAGTTTTCCAAAAAGGGCCGGACTGACCCTTTTTGGATGGAGAATTATTTCTTCGGAACGTTTTTCAGGGTTTCTACCAGGAAATCCCAGAACAGTCCCACGGTCTCGATATTCACCATCTCGTCGGGCGAGTGCGGGTTTCGGATGGTGGGGCCGAAAGAGATCATGTCCCAGTTGGTGTAGGTGGCGCCAAGGATGCCGCACTCCAACCCCGCGTGGATGACTTTTACCTCGGGAGTCTTGCCAAATTTGTTCTTGTACACCTCTTTCATTTCTTTCAGAATCGGCGAGTCCGGATCGGGTTTCCATCCCGGATAAGCACCGGCACTATTGGCCTTACCTGAAGCGGCTTCAAAGACATTTCTGACCTCTGCCGCCAGCTTGTCGCGGTCATCGTCAACCAGGCTGCGCTGCAAGGTGATAATTTGAACTTTTTTGCCATCGGATTCAACAATGGCCAGGTTGGTGGAGGTTTCCACAACACCTTCAAAGTCTTTGCTCATCGAAATAACACCGTTGGGGCAGCCGGCAACCGCTGCAAAAATGTTGGACTGTGTTTTTTCATCCAGCAGTTTTTTAGTCGCTTTGGCTTTCTCAACTTCAATTTTCAGGCCGGGATCGGCGTCGGCAAACTCGTCTTTGGCAATTTCTTCAAACTCGCTGATGAATTGTTCAAAATCGGCTTTTTTGTCTTCGGGGACAACTGCTATCACGAACGATTCACGCGGAATCGCATTCCGAAGGCTTCCTCCTTTGATCTCAGCCACACGCAGACCGTACTTTTCCGCAGCTTTCATCAGCAGCACGTTCATGATTTTGTTGGCGTTTCCGCGTCCGAGATTAATATCGAGGCCGCTGTGCCCGCCTTTCAGCCCTTTTACGCTGATCTTGTACGTCGCCATTCCCTCAGGAGTAGCTTCCGCCTTGTAGGCCCAAACTCCGGTGGAATCAATACCACCGGCACAACCGATGTAAAGTTCGCCCTCGTCTTCCGAGTCAAGATTCAAAAGGATATCGCCGTCAAGTACTCCTGCTTTCAGGTTCTCAGCGCCGGTCATCCCGGTTTCTTCGTCCATGGTGATCAGCACTTCCACAGGGCCGTGCACCAGGTCGGTGGCTTCGAGCACGGCCAGGCCGGCAGCCACACCCATGCCGTTGTCGGCGCCCAGGGTAGTGCCTTTGGCAGTTACCCATTCGCCGTCCACGTACGCCTGGATGGGGTCTTTTTCAAAATCGTGGTCGGTATCGGCATTTTTCTGGGGAACCATGTCCATGTGCCCCTGTAGGATGATGCCCTTGCGGTCTTCCATGCCTTCGGTTGCCAGTTTTTTGATGATGACGTTACCTATTTCGTCAACGATGGTTTCCAGGCCCAGGTCTTCGCCGAATTTTTTCAGGAATGCCCTTACTTTTTCTTCTTTTTTTGACGGACGCGGGATTTGTGTCAGTGCATAAAAATGTTTCCAGATCGCTTCCGGTTTTAATGCTAGAATGTCTTTACTCATTGTTTTTAAATTTAATTTATTCCTTCGATTCTATTCAAATACACATTTGTTAATTTAAATTTTTCCGAAGTTTCCG
>JAJRWG010000172.1 GCA_024276895.1 Bacteroidota bacterium | reverse complement strand
TGCAGCTTTTTGTACATGCCGTAAAGGTAGCCGATCTCCTTGCCGCCCACACCGATGTCGCCGGCGGGCACGTCGGTTTCGGCGCCGATGATGTGCCAGAGTTCCAGCATGAAGGCCTGGCAGAAACGCATGATCTCGGCATCGGACTTGCCTTTGGGGTCGAAGTCGGAGCCGCCCTTGCCGCCGCCCATGGGCAGGGTGGTCAGGGCGTTTTTGAAAATCTGCTCAAAGCCCAGAAACTTCAGGATACTCAGGTTCACGCTGGGGTGAAAACGGAGCCCGCCTTTGTAAGGGCCGATGGCATTGTTGAACTGCACCCGATATCCCAGGTTGACGTGGACGTTGCCTTCGTCGTCCATCCAGGGAACCTTGAAGGTGAGCACGCGGTCGGGTTCCACCAGCCGGTCGATGATGCCTGCACTGGCAAAGTGTGGGTTCTCTTCTATCACGTGTTCAATGGATTCCAGTACTTCGCGCACTGCCTGGAGGTATTCGGTTTCTCCGGGATGTTTCTTTTCAAGATTGTTGATTAAATTATTCAGGTCCATGGGGGGGGAGGATTTGTGATTTGTGATTTGTGATTTGTGATTTGTGATTTGTGATTTGTGATTTGTGATTTGTGATTTACTGAAACACAGGTTTGGCAAAATTAATGTTAATCTTAAAATCAGGATGCTTATCCGAAAAATAATCGGTTCGACGGCAGGACAGTACAGGCTTCCCATAACGGATTCCTGACAGCCTGCTGCAGTCGTTCAGGCTTTTTTCAGCCAGTTGTACCACTGTTCCATTCCTTCGCCGGTTTTAACGGAAAGTTCAATGAATTCCAGGTGATGGTTCACTCGCAGGGCGTATTCCTTTGCCTTCTCCATATCGAAATCAACATAAGGCAACAGGTCGGTTTTGTTGATAATGCACAGTTGCGACGACTCGAACATGCTAGGATATTTTATGGGTTTGTCGTCGCCCTCGGTCACGCTGATGATGACCACCCGTTTGCTTTCGCCCAGATCGAACAGGGCAGGGCAGACCAGGTTGCCCACATTTTCTATGAATAAAGTGGCTCCGTGCTGCGGGTCGAGTTGTTTAACGGCATGATTAACCATGTGTGCATCCAGGTGGCATCCGTTGCCGGTGTTGACCTGAATGACCGGTGCCCCAGCTTTTGCAATGCGGTCGGCATCGTTGCTGGTTTGCTGGTCGCCTTCGATAATGTAGCAGGGGATTTCGTTTTTCAATTCGCGGATGGTACGTTCAAGCAGGCTTGTTTTTCCCGAGCCGGGTGAGCTTACCAGGTTAAGTACCTGCATGTCCAGCGCTTCGAAGTAGCCGCGGTTCCGTTCGGCCAGTATTTTGTTTTTCGACAAAACATCCACCTCCAACTGAATTTCTTTGTGGTGGTTGTGATGATGATCGTGGCCGTGATGGTGGTCGTGGTGATGAGTTTGGGATTCCGGTTCACCGGGTCGGCTGTAGGTTACCTGGCCGTCTTCGCCACATCCGCAAGTTCCGCACATAATTTTAATCGTTTTTATCGTTGGCAAAAATAGCAATTTCATTCACCGGCTGTTACGTCAACAGGATTATTTAAACCCATTATTAATTAGGTGGAACTCATTTTGTTAAATGAAATAATGCTTAATTTAGCATTAAAAATAAGATTGTATTACCTAAAGCCCGAAAACAATGAAAAACATGATTTCCTTACATGTTAAATGTCCTCATTGCCGGAAGTCGCTGATGGATGAGGAGATAATGCTTCACAATGCCCAAAGCATTAAGCTGAACATTATGACCCCGGACGAACGTGGAACCATCAACCTTTGTTCAGTGTACGAATGTTTTGACCACGTAGCGGATATTTCTATCGAAGAAGGTACCGTTGTTGAATTTACCTGCCCGAAGTGCAACAAGGAGTTGCTGGTGAATGAAGAATGCAGGATATGCGGGGCACCCATGGTTTCTTTCGTACTAAAGACGGGAGGCCGGGTCAATTTCTGCTCGCGCCACGGATGCTCAAATCACTACATTGCTTTTGAAGATTTGTCCACCGAATTGTCAATGTTTTACGACGAGTTCGGGCACTAACAGATCCGGGGTAGTTGCTGCCCCGAAAGCATTTCGATAATCCTTTTTCCACCCACAACTGTTTGCAGCCAGGCTTTGCCTTTGTGTTCGTCTGTTACTTCACCGATGATGGCTGCCTGACTGCCCAGTTCGTGTTTGTACATGACGGAGAGCACTTTTTCCGCATCCTCGCTGCCGACCACCATCACCGCTTTGCCTTCGTTGGCCACGTAGATGGGATCGAAACCGAGCAACTCGCACATTCCCCTGACGCTTTCGCTGACAACCAGTTCCGTTTCGTCGATGCGGATGCCGAAAGAGGAACCCTTTACCAGTTCGGACAAAACCGTTCCCAGTCCGCCGCGGGTGGCATCGCGCATGAACCTGATTTTCCCGCTCACGTCGAGTGCATCAGCAATGAGTCCGTTCAGACAGGCGCAATCGGACCTGATGTCGGCTGCAATGTTCAGTTCGTTGCGGGCCGCCATCACAGCCATGCCATGATCGCCAATGCTTCCGTTGATGATGATCTTGTCGCCGGGACGAATGCCCGATCCCAGACTGATATTCCGGTGCTTGGGATTTAGCAGACCGATGCCCGATGTGTTAATGTACAGCTTGTCGCATTTTCCACGGTCAACCACTTTGGTGTCGCCGGTAACGATCAGTACACCCGCTTTTTTGGCTTCGTTTGCCATGCTGCCCACAATCTTTTCAAGTGTGGCCACGGGTAGTCCTTCTTAGATGATGAAGCCACAGCTCAGGTAACGGGGAACAGCGCCTGAAACAGCCAGGTCATTGACCGTGCCTGCAACGGCCAGTTTGCCGATGTCGCCGCCAGGGAAGAAAAGAGGGTCAACCACAAAAGAGTCAGTGGTGTAGGCAATATGACCGCTGTCCACAGGAAGAATGGCCGAATCGGACTGCTGGCGCAGGATTTCATTATCGAACATCTTGGCAAACAAACGGTCAATCAGCTCATGGCTGAGTTTGCCTCCGCTGCCGTGTCCTAACAAAATGGTATCGTGGGGGTTTTTCATATTCGGATTTCTTTTCGTGGGGAAGGTTTTGTCAGCGGTTGTATAAATAATGTGCGGCGCAGGAACCTTCGTTGGAGACCATGCAGGCGCCCACCGGATCGGCTGGGGTGCATGCTTTTGCAAACAGTTTGCAGTCCTTCGGTTTTTTGACACCACGCAGGATTTCACCGCAAATGCAGCCTTTGGGTTCGCGTGTGGGTTCCACTTCCACCCCGATGATCTTTTCCGCATCGTGCATGGCATATTTTTCACGGATTTTCAATCCGCTGTTTTTCAGTACGCCCAGTCCGCGCCACCAGTCGTCGCCATACTCAAATACTTCATCCAGCATTTGTTGTGCCCTGATGTTTCCTTCCGGTTTGACCACGCGGGTGTACTGGATTTCCACTTTGGGGGTGTTGCTTTCAATTTGTTTGACCAGCATCAGTATGGCCTGCATTAGGTCAACGGGCTCGAACCCGCTGATGACCACGCCCAGGCCGAACTTTTTTGGAATGTCCTGGTAAATGCCGTCGCCGGTGATGGTGCTCACATGTCCGGGCCCGATGTAACCGTCGATTTTCACACCCTCGTCGATGAGTGTTTCCATGGCCGGGGGCATGACTTTGTGTGCACTGAACAGGTAAAAATTCCTGATACCGGCCATTTGCGCTTTGATGATGCCCGCTGCGGAGCTGGGTGCCGTCGTTTCAAAACCAATGCCAAGGAAAACCACTTTCTTGCTTCGGTTTTTTTTGGCGATCATCAAAGCATCCATGATGGAATAAACCGTCCGTATGTCGGCACCCCTGGCTTTTTCCCTGTCAAGACTGGAGGAAGAGCCCGGCACCCTGATCAGGTCGCCGTAGGTTGTGATGATCACATCTTTAAGGCGGCTGTAAGCCACCGCCTTGTCGATGAAAGACCTGCTGGTGACACAGACCGGACAACCCGGACCCGAGATGAGTTCAACCGTGTCAGGTAGCAGGTAGGGGATGCCGAATTTTTGTATCGACATGGTGTGTCCGCCGCAGACTTCCATCAGCTTTACATGCCTTGTGGAGTGTTTTCTGATCTCCTTTGCCAGGGCCATCACGATGGCTTTGTCGCGGTATTCGTCAATGTATTTCATGCAATTGGTTTTTGGCCGGTACGGTCTTTTGGTTTGCAAAAGTCATGATTTTTGTCAATCCGGCAATCCCAGTTCTCTTTTTTTTGCCGCCACGGCCAGTTGTCCCAGGGCAATGCCCCCGTCATTTGAGGGGATGCCCGACTGGCTGTAAACCGTAAATCCGGCGCTTTTCAGCTTTAATTCTGATCTTTCCAGCAATATCCGGTTTTGGAAACTACCGCCCGAAAGTACAACTTTCTGCAAGCCTGTTTGCCCGCGGATTTTTTTGGCCGTTTCAACAACTGCCTGTACGACGGTGTTGTGAAACTTTCCAGAGATTGTGGCTTTGCTGGTGCCGGCTTGCAGGTCGTGCAGCATTTCTTCAAATGTTTTTCCGAACGAAACCGTTTTCCCGGATTCAAAAGCGTATGCTGCTTCAGTCCGGCTGTCGGCAACAGCTTCCAGTTGCATGGGAGCTTCGGCATGGTAGCCTGACCGGCGGCAAATGCCCAGCAGGGCCGAAACGGCATCGAAAAGCCGGCCGGCACTGCTTGTGAAAGGCGAATTGACGCCCGAATTCAGCAGGAACAAAACCGCTTCCATGGCTTCGTCCGGAATTCCTTCAAAAACAAAGGGAAAGCGCTTGCGAACTTCGTTTCCGAAATAGTGGTGCAGGTAGGCGAGCATCATCCGCCAGGGATGCCTGGTCACCGCATCGCCGCCGGGTTGCCTGATGTTCTCAAAGTGCGAAAAGCGGCGGGATTCGTTGAGGTCGCAAACAAGGAATTCTCCGCCCCAGATGTTTCCGTCGTCCCCGAGCCCGGTGCCGTCGAAACAAATGCCGATGAGTTTTTCGTCCAGCCCGTACTCGGCCATGCACGAAGCAATGTGGGCGTGGTGGTGTTGTACGAACAGCAGGGGGATGCCCATTTCGCTGGCAAAACGCGTGGACAGATAGTCGGGATGCTTGTCGGCCACGGCCAGTTGGGGGTCGAAGCGGAAAAGACGCCGGAATCGTTCAACAGACTCCGTATAAAATTCCAGCGTTTCGAGATTTTGCAAATCGCCGATGTGCTGACTGAGGATGGCCTGGTCGTTTTTCCCGATGGCAAAGCAGTTCACCAGTTCGGCCCCTGCGGCGAAAATACCTTCGGCATTCAACTGCAACTGAATGGGGGAGGGGGCATAGCTCCGCGATCGGCGGATAAGCCGGACTTTGTCACTGGCGACAAAAGCCACAGAATCGTCCGTTCTGTTGTGGATTTCACGGTTGTAGGTAAGTGTGGCCGCTGTCAGCGGGTGTAGCTTTTTGATGGCTTCGCTGTTGTCGATGATGATGGGTTCGTCGGAAATATTCCCGCTGGTGAGTACAATGGCCGGCAAGTCGAGTTTTTCGAACAACTGGTGGTGAAAGGGCATGTAGGGCAGCATGGCACCGATGGTGTCCAGTCCTGTGCTTACCGAAGGAGCAAAAGGTTTTTTGATTTTCAGCAAGACGATGGGCCTTCGCCAGCTTGTCAGCAGTTGTTCCTCTGCCGTGTTCATGAAAAGGTAGTCCCCGGCGGTTTGCGCATCCTTGAACATGAGGGCAAATGGTTTGCCTTCGCGGCCTTTAAGCAGTCTTAGTTCATCAACGGTTTTGTTGTTGAACGGGTCGCAGGTCAAATGGTAACCTCCAAGGCCTTTGACGGCTACGATGACACCGTCTTGCAGCAGTTGTGCGGTTGTGTTTAAAAGGCCTGAAAAATCATTTACCGTACGCCCGTCTTTCAATAACAAAGAGTAATGAGGACCGCAGACTGCACAGGCAACCGGTTGGGCATGAAAACGTCTGTCGAGAATACCGGTGTACTCTTTTTTGCAATCCGGACACATCTCAAAAACACTCATCGTGGTTTTGTCGCGGTCGTATGGCAAATCGCGGATGATGGTAAAGCGGGGGCCGCAGTTTGTGCAGTTGGTAAAAGGGTACGCAAGGCGCCGGGGCTGGGTTTTCATGTCGTGCAGGCAGTTGGTGCAAACTGCAATGTCGGGGCTTACTTCCGTGATTTCATCCGACAATGAACGGCTTTTGGCGATGGTAAACGATTTCAGTCCGAGGGGGCTGGATTCATCCACAACAAACTTTGAGATGGATGCCGCTTCGGGTAGTTTTCTTTCTATATCCTTGATGAAATTTCCGATGGCTGTGCTGCTGCTTTCAACAAAAATTTCCACACCGGTGTTGTTGTTTTCCACTGTCCCGGCCAGTCCGTGCCCGGTAGCCAGCCTGTAAATGAACGGCCTGAAGCCAACACCCTGGACAAGTCCTTTAATCTTTATTTTTTTCGCAACGGTCTTCATGCAGTTTCAGCCCCCAAAACTAATTTAAATTCATTATAAATTTAATTCTGTGAAATAATTAACAGGAATATAGTATTTTTGCTGTTAAACAAATAACAGTAAACTTTTGTATATTTTGCAACCGCATAAAATAAAGCTTTATGAAAAATATGATCATAAAAGTTCTCAATAAATACGGTGACGACCCCGGCAGGCTGATGGATATTTTACATGACCTCCACGAACTGAAAGGATACGTCGACGATGAAGATGTGGAAGCACTTGCAGGGAAGCTCGGACTTTCAGAAGCACGTATCAACGAAACCATTACATTTTATCATTTTTTCAGCCGGACACCCCGTGGGAAGTACAACATCTACCTGAATAACAGCATCACTTCAAAGCTTAATGGAAGGGAAAAGGTGAGAGTCGCTCTCGAAGAAGTCTGCGCTACTGCCTTCGGTTCGGTTTCACCGGACGGCTTATTCGGTTTGTACGACACCTCCTGCATCGGCATGAACGACCAGGAGCCGGCGGCCATTATCAACGACCGGATTTTTACCAAACTCACTGCTTTCCGCGTCAAGGAACTGGTCAAAGGTCTCAAAGAGGGAAAATTGCTGAACGAAATGATTTACGAAGGCGCCGGTGGCGGGAACAACGCAGACAAAGACATCCTTTCGATGGTGCAAAACAACATCCGAAAGGGGATGATCCTGTTGAACAGAGACGACACCAGCTTTGAGGTGATCACCAAATATTTGAAGCAATACACACCCGGGGAGATCATTAAAATCATTGAAGACTCCAACCTGCGGGGCAGGGGCGGGGCCGGTTTCCCGACGGGGCTCAAATGGCGCTTTGGCAGAAAAGCTCCTGGTGATCATCGCTTTATCATCTGCAATGCCGATGAGGGCGAGCCGGGCACATTTAAAGACCGTGTGATGCTGACCGAACATCCGGAACTGGTTTTTGAAGGCATGGTCATTGCCGGATATGCTACAGGTGCCGACTATGGGTTGCTTTACCTGCGTTACGAATACAAATACCTACTTAAGTTTCTCCGGCGCATGCTGGATGAAATGCGCAGCAACAAGCTGCTCGGTAAAAATGCCGCCGGCATCAATGGCTTTAACTACGATATCCGCATTCAGTTGGGAGCCGGGGCTTACGTATGCGGAGAGGAATCGGCGCTCATTGAGTCGCTGGAAGGAAAAAGAGGCGAGCCCCGCGACAAGCCGCCTTTCCCGGTGGAAAAAGGCTATCTGGGATACCCCACCATTGTCAACAATGTGGAAACCCTGGCCTCAGCAGTGAAGATCGTTAAAAACGGTGCCGAATGGTACAAACAATTTGGCACCAAAGATTCCCTGGGAACCAAGCTGCTGAGCGTTTCAGGAGACTGCCGGTTTCCAGGGATCTACGAAGTGGAGTGGGGAACAAGCATCCGCGAGGTGCTGGAGATGTGCGGGGCCGAAGATGTGCAGGCCATTCAGGTAGGCGGGCCATCCGGTGTGCTCATCGGGGTAAAAGACGTTGACAGCCTGGGAGCTACCGACCTGATGAAATGGTACAAGCCTTCCGGGATGATGGTCGCCCAGAAAATTTACGATAGGAAGCTGAGCTACTCCGACCTGCCCACCGGCGGTTCCATCATCATCTTCAACAAAAGCCGGAACCTTTTAAAGGATGTGGTGATGAACTTCATGGACTTCTTCATCGAGGAATCATGCGGCTCCTGCTCTACCTGCCGTAACCTGCCCATGCTGATGAAACAAAAACTGCAGAAAATACTTAATGGCCACGGTGTAAGGCAGGATATTGACGATCTTTTGAACTGGGGAAAAACCATCAAAGTAAGCCGTTGCGGACTGGGACAGACTGCGGCCAACCCCATCCTTTCAAGTATCCTGAACTTCAGAGATTTGTACGAAAAAGATGTAAAAGCGATGACTGATTTCGACAATGTGTTCGATT
>JAJRWG010000171.1 GCA_024276895.1 Bacteroidota bacterium | reverse complement strand
GAAATCCTGCTGAAACCGGCCCATTTGGCAATAACCGGGATGTAGCGGTGCATTTCACCGTACACTTCGATATTTTTCACCACTTCGTGACGGTAGGCCTTCAGTCCGCAGTTCATGTCGTGAAGTTTGATACCGAAGAATTTCCGGGTTGACCAGTTGTAGAACCTGGAAGGCAGGTTTTTGGTCAGCTTCGCATCGCGGCGTTTTTTCTTCCATCCCGACACAATGTCCAGCTTTTCATCCAGCAGCATGCGATAGAGGCCCGGAATCTCGTCAGGACTGTCCTGCAGGTCGGCGTCCATGGTGATCACCACATCGCCCTGAGCAATCTTGAAGCCTTCGTTCAATGCCGCCGATTTGCCGTAATTTCTACGAAACTGAATGGCTTTTATCTGTGGATGCTTTTCAGCCAGTTCGCCAATGACTTCCCACGAAGCATCACCCGAACCGTCATCCACGTAAATAATTTCAAAAGTAAAATGATTGGCCTGCATCACACGCAAAATCCAATCATTCAACTCCCTGAGTGATTCTTCTTCGTTGTATAAAGGGATAACAACTGAAATATCCATTCCTGCTTTTTCTATGCGACAGGATTTCTTTCCCGCCTGGCAAAAATAGCAATAATGAGCGATAAAATGGTGGCTAAAATCACATTTGCGATAAAACTCCAAACGGTAAGCATCGCTGGTGTTGTAAAGCGTGCCGTCATCGACAGGGCCCTGTCGAGGTCCTCATCACTGATGTCGGGATTGCCTGCCAGGATAGACTCTTCGGCCTTGGTTATAATTTCGTCAACAAGTCCGGGATTGATCTCTGCGAAATAAAAATAGGTAAAGATGGCGGCCAGGATGGAAGCAAATAAACCTGTCCAGAAACCGGCCCCGAAAGCCTGACCATAGCTCAGGAATCCGCCCGCATACTTGTCACGGTAACTGACCATGGCATAATACAGCCCGCCGGCCATGATGAGGTACGACAACCAGGTGATTTTTGATTCCTGGTCAACATCCCCTATAAACAGGAGCAAGCTGAAAATAATCAGCGCGAGACCCAAATAAATGCCGTTCATTAACGAAGGCATAATAACTGATCTTTTGTTCTCTTCCATGAGTGTTGGTTTTCGTTAATTTCAGGTAAAAATAAAAATTTTTGTAGTGTCGCCGGAAAAGGTATTAATTATTTATCTTTGCAGCGGGTAAGTCTTATACGACCAGCTCCTGCTGAATTCCCCCAGGACCGGAAGGTAGCAAGGGTAGGCGGTTGTAGCGGTGCGATATAAGTAGCTTACCCTTTTTTTGTGCCTTGCCCTCACACACGGGCGCTTTTCAAGCCCTATGCCCTTCGGCGAACGGGCGGAATGTTTACCTTTGTCGGCTGTCAGAAAACAATAGAAAAATGTTGCTGAAAATTTACAACGAAAACCCGGCTCCCCGTCACATTAAAAAAATGGTGGAGATCTTAAACAACGGCGGAGTGGTCATTTTTCCTACTGATACCATTTACGGACTGGGCTGCAGCCTGATCCGGATAAAGGCCGTTGATCGTATTGCGAGTATCAAGGGCATCAAAAGGCAGAAGGCCAATTTTTCAGTCATTTTCAACAACCTGAGCATGCTGGCCGAGTTTACCCGTCCCATCGAAAATCACATCTACAAACTCATGCGCAAGAACCTGCCCGGCCCCTTTACTTTTATCCTGCCTGCCAGCAACAAAGTACCCAAACTGTTTCAAAGTAAAAAGAAAACCATCGGTATCCGCATCCCCGACAACAACATCGTCAGGGCCATCGTGGAGGAACTGGGCCATCCGCTGGTGACTACATCGGTGCACGACGATGACGAACTCATCGAATACACCACCGACCCCGAACTGATCCATGAAAAATACCGCGTACTTGTTGACATGGTGGTGGACGGCGGCCCGGGACACAACGAGGCTTCCACGGTGGTGGACTGCACCGGCGGCGAAGCCGTCATTCTCCGCCAGGGAAAGGGTTCTTTGCAGGATTGAGGGTTTTGTAAAACACAGGGGCTGTACTGCTGAAAAATATTTACATGGCGGAATTTTGCAGCAACTGGCGATGTTGACCAATCCTTGCCCCTACGAAAGAAGCAAAAACACAGCAAATCCCAATCTCCATATTTCACCGCAAACAATCGCACTTCACGCCCGCCGGAAATCCGGCGCTTAAATTTTTTTCAAAAAATAAATTGCCGTTTTAAAAAAGTTTTACTTTTGCACTCCCAAAATGCTGATTCGTTAGCTCAGCAGGTAGAGCATCTGCCTTTTAAGCAGAGGGTCCCGAGTTCGAGCCTCGGACGAATCACACACGAAGCCTTCCCCAGCGGAAGGTTTCTGTGTTTTTAGGCCTTTTGTTCGGCATTTATTCCTCCACAATCCTTACTTTTGCCCTCCCAACCTAATTTTTTAATCATGAAAAAAACAGCATTGATCTTTGCAGCCCTTTATTTGGGAGCTTCCGTTTATTTATCCGCCCAAAACACCGATGCCGGTGTCATTGGCAAGCCCGATCTGAAACTTGAAAACGACCTGATGACCCCTGAGGCGCTCTGGGCTTTCGGGCGCCTCAGCGGCCCGCAGGTCTCACCCGACGGCAAAACCGTCCTCTACGCCGTGTCGTACTACAGCATCGGGCAAAACAAAGGCATTCGCGATTTGTACACCATCGGTGTTGACGGCAACAATCCCCGCCAGATCACCCGCCCCCCCAAAAGCGAATTCAATGCTGTTTGGCGGCCCGACGGCAAAAAGATCGGCTACCTGTCGGCACAAAGCGGCAATGTTCAGCTGTGGGAAATGAATCCCGACGGCAGCGATGCGCAGCAGGTCTCCGACATAGAAGGCGGCATCACCGGTTTCAAGTACGCGCCCAACATGCGCAAAATCCTTTTCTCCAAAGACGTTCCCGTGGAAAAGAAATTTGAAAACCTGTTTGAGGGCCTGCCACAGGCCTCCGGCCGGCTGATGGACGAACTGATGTACCGCCACTGGGACCACTGGGTGGACTTCAACAGCCACGTGTTTTACGCCGATTACGACGGTACCAAAGTCTGGAACGAAAAAGACATCATGGCAGGCGAACCCTGGCCGGCGCCGCTCAGCCCCTTCGGCGGCATCGAGCAGGTTTCGTGGACACCCGACAGCAAAACCATCGCCTACACCTGTAAAAAGCTCACCGGCAAAGCCGCTACCCTTTCCACAAACTCGGACATCTATTTTTTCGATCTGGCAAGCGGTAAAACCACAAACATGACCGAAGGGATGATGGGCTTCGACGTGGGCCCCGTCTTCTCCCCCGACGGCAAATACATGGCCTGGGAAAGCATGGAACGCGACGGCTACGAATCGGACCAGAACCGCTTTTTCGTGATGAACCTGGAAACCGGTGAAAAATGGGATGCCACCAAAGATTTTGACCAAAACGCCGGAAACCTGCTCTGGTCGCCCGACAGCAAACACATCTACTTTACCAGCGACTGGCACGGCACCTTCCAGATTTACCGCTACAACCTGAAAAAAGGCACCATCGACAAACTGACCGAAGGCCTGCACGACTATCGCGGCATCGACCTGGCCGGCGACCACCTCATCGCGGCACGCAACTCCATGTCCATGCCCACCGAACTGTATTCGGTCAGGATCAAAGACGGCAGCGCAAAGCAGATCACCTTCACCAACAAAGAACTGCTCGACCGGCTGACCATGGGCAAGGTGGAAGAACGCTGGATGAAAACGGCGGACGGCAAAGACATGCTGACCATCGTCATTTACCCCCCGCATTTTGACCCGTCAAAAAAATACCCGGCCCTGCTGTATTGCAAAGGCGGCCCCCAGGGTCCGCTGAGCCAGAACTTCCATTACCGCTGGAATTACCAGCTGATGGCTGCCAACGGATACATCATCGTGGCACCCAACCGCAGGGGTGTTTCCGGCTTCGGCCAGGCCTGGCAAGAGCAGATCAGCGGTGACTACCACGGCAAAAGCATGCAGGACTACCTCACCGCCATCGACGAAATGGCCAAAGAGCCTTTTGTTGACGAAAACCGCCTGGGTGCCGTTGGCGCCAGCGCCGGCGGATATGCCGTGTACTACCTGGCCGGCATTCACGACGGACGTTTCAAAGCCTCCATCGCCCACGACGGCATCTTCAACGAGGAAGCCATGTACCTGGAAACCGAAGAAATGTGGTTCGAAAACTGGGACAAAGGCGGCCCCTTCTGGGAAAAAGACAACAAAGTGGCACAGGAAACCTATGCCCACTCGCCGCACAAGTTTGTCCAGAACTGGGACACCCCCATCCTGATCATCCACGGCGAAAAAGACTACCGCGTGGTTTTTACCCAGGGCATGACAGCTTTCAACGCCGCCGTGTTGCGGGACGTGCCGGCCGAGTTCCTGTACTTCCCCGATGAAAATCACTGGGTGCTGCAACCCCAAAACGCCATCCTCTGGCAAAGGGTTTTCTTCGACTGGCTGGACAAGTGGCTGAAATAAATCTGTTGGAATACAACAACCTTTACACCCATTTTGTTTTTACAACATAAATCCTGAACCAATAATTTCTGAAAAAGATATGGTGCCACAAAGAATAAATATGATTTATTGTAAATCCTTATCATTACTTCTTTTCAATACACTGATTAGTTACAAAGATTTTAACCCAGTACTCAAAATAAAATTTAGCCGTTAATTATTCATTGATTGCGCAAACCGTTCAAATGCGCTATTTTTGCCAACTTCAGAATTGATAACTAAAATAACTTTTTTATGAAAATTACAATTGTCGGAACAGGTTACGTCGGTCTGGTGACCGGAGCTTGTTTTTCCGAAGTCGGCATTGATGTTACCTGTGTGGACATCGATGAAAAGAAAATCGAAAACCTCAATAAAGGAATCATTCCCATTTACGAACCTGGCCTGGAAAAAATGGTGCAGCGCAATGTGGAGAAAGACAGGCTGCATTTCAGCACCAGATTGTCTGAATCGCTGGAGGGCGTGAACGTCGTGTTCGGTGCCGTAGGTACGCCTCCCGATGAAGACGGTAGCGCCGACCTGAAGTACGTGTTGCAGGTGGCCGAAGAGGTGGGCAAACACATGAACGATTACGTGCTGATGGTGACCAAAAGTACCGTCCCCGTGGGAACGGCGGAGAAGGTGCGGAAAGCTATCCGGAAAGCCCTCGATGAAAGAGGTGCCGATATTCCTTTCGACGTGGCTTCCAACCCGGAATTTCTCAAAGAAGGCGACGCCGTCAACGATTTCCTCAAACCCGACCGCATCGTGGTGGGTGTGGATTCTGAAAGGGCCGAAGAGTTGATGAGCAAACTCTACAAACCCTTCACCATGAACGGCCACCCGGTGATCTTCATGGACATCGTTTCGGCGGAAATGACCAAATACGCCGCCAACGCCATGCTGGCTACCAAGATCAGTTTCATGAACGACATCGCCAACCTTTGCGAAATCGTAGGTGCCGACGTGAACATGGTACGCCAGGGCATCGGCTCCGACAGAAGGATCGGCAGGTACTTCATTTATCCCGGCACGGGTTACGGCGGGTCCTGCTTCCCCAAAGACGTCAAAGCCCTCATCAAAACCGCCGACGAGTTCGGCTACAGCATGGAGGTACTCAAATCGGTGGAAAACGTGAACGAACGCCAGAAATCGGTACTGGTGGCCAAAGCCATGAAGTACTTCGACAAAGACCTCAAGGGCAAAACCTTTGCCGTCTGGGGGCTTTCGTTCAAACCCCAGACCGACGACATGCGCGAAGCACCGTCGCTGGTAATCATCAACAAACTGCTGGAGGCCGGTGCTACCGTCAAAGCTTACGACCCCGTAGCCATGGATGAAGCCCGCAGAATGCTTGGCGACAAAATTCATTACGCCAAAGACCAGTACGATGCCCTGCTGGATGCCGACGCGCTCTTCCTGGTTACCGAATGGCCGGAATTCAAGTTCCCCAATTTCAAGGTCATGGCACGGCTGCTGAAAAACAAAGTGATCTTTGACGGCCGGAATGTGTACGATGCAAACGAATTGAAAGAGGCCGGCTACGACTACTACGGCATCGGTACGAAAGTGAGTTAATTGTTTGTCCGTAAAATGGTGAAACCAAAATCGGGAAAACGGCCTGGCCGGCAGACCTCCTCCGTGGAGTTGTCGAACTGGCACCAAAATTCCCGTTCATTTTTTTAGATTTGCCGACAGTACGGATGAACACGAATACAAGTCAACAGTAAAAAAGACAAATGAAAAGAATACTGGTTACCGGCGGGGCGGGATTTGTGGGCTCCCACCTGTGCGATCGGCTGCTCAACGACGGCCACGAGGTGATTTCGCTGGACAATTATTTCACCGGCGAAAAAAGCAACATCGTCCACCTGATGGACAATCCCTATTTCGAGGTCATCCGCCACGACGTGACCATGCCCTTTTTCATCGAGGTGGATGAAATTTACAACCTGGCCTGTCCGGCATCGCCCATCCACTACCAGTACAACCCCATCAAAACGGTGAAGACTTCGGTGATGGGTGCCATCAACATGCTGGGACTGGCCAAGCGCATCCGGGCAAAGATACTGCAGGCCTCCACCAGCGAGGTGTACGGCGACCCGCTGGTGCACCCGCAAACCGAAGATTACTGGGGCCACGTCAATCCCATCGGCACGCGCTCCTGTTACGATGAAGGCAAGCGGGTGGCCGAAACCCTTTTTGTCAACTACCATGTCCAGAACAAGGTACGCATCAAGATCATCCGCATCTTCAACACCTACGGCCCGCGCATGCACCCCAACGACGGACGGGTGGTTTCCAATTTCATCGTACAGGCCCTCAAAGGCGAGGACATCACCGTTTACGGCGACGGCAGCCAGACCCGCAGCTTTCAGTACGTGGACGACCTGGTTAACGGCATGCTGAAAATGATGGCCACCGGCGACGAATTTACCGGCCCCGTCAACATCGGCAATCCCGGCGAGTTCACCATCCTCGATCTGGCCGAAAAAGTCATCAGCCTGACGGGAAGCAAGTCAAAGATCGTTTACCGTCCCCTGCCTTCGGACGACCCCCTGCAACGCCAGCCCGACATCTCGCTGGCCAAAGAAAAGCTGGGATGGCAGCCCACGGTCAGGCTGGAAGCGGGTCTGAAAAAAACCATTGCGTACTTCGACCAATTGCTGCGTAAGGGATGAAAAAAGTTCTGGTAACCGGCAGCAACGGACAGCTGGGGACGGAAATCCGCCGGCAGGCGAAAGATTTTCCCCAACTCGATTTCGTGTTCACCGATATCGAAGACCTGGATCTGCTGGACCTGGAAGCCGTGAAAAGCTTTTTCGGAAAGGAAAACTTTCACATTTGCATCAACTGTGCCGCATACACCGCCGTGGACCGGGCCGAGGATGAACCGGAGCAGGCCCTGAAACTGAACGCGCAGGTACCGGAACAACTGGCGGCACTGTGTGATGAAAACGGCGGACTGTTGATCCACATTTCCACCGATTACGTTTTCAACGGTACGATGCACCGTCCTTATACGGAGGAAGACCTCCCCTGCCCTGCTTCCGCCTACGGGATCAGCAAACACAAAGGCGAAGAAGCCGTTTTTGAAAAATGCCGCAGGACAGCGGTCGTCCGCACCGCCTGGCTGTGCTCGGCACACGGAAACAACTTTGTGAAAACCATGCTCAGGCTGGGAAAAGAAAAAGGGGAGATCGGCGTGGTGTCCGACCAGGTGGGTACACCCACTTTTGCTTCCGACCTGGCCGGTGCCGTGCTGAAACTTGCCACCGAACTGCAAAACAAGGAAGTGCGGGAAATCTATCACTACAGCAACGAGGGGGCCATCAGCTGGTACGATTTCGCCGTGGCCATCATGGAAGAAGCCGCACTGGATTGCAAAGTAAATGCCATCGAATCGAAAGATTTCCCCACCAAAGCGACACGCCCGTTTTACAGCGTGCTCAACAAAAGCAAAATCAAAGAAGAATTAAAGCTGGAGATTCCTTACTGGCGTGACAGCCTGCGGAAACTCCTGAACGAAATGAAAAAAGCGAAACGATGAAAATGAACATTGAACCCGAAGTACTGGCCAGGGCCAATGCCTGGCT
>JAJRWG010000170.1 GCA_024276895.1 Bacteroidota bacterium | reverse complement strand
ATTGCGAAGAATGACCTCCTGAAGGAAGTTTTTTTTAAATTTGTCATGATACTATTTTTTAATGAACAATCCTGCAAAGGTAAATCTCCCTGTGCAATTGATGGTATAATGCCACCGACCACAGGGAGGTTTAGTTCAACAAAAAATATAGTGCATGCCGCAATTAGTTGTATATAAGAATATTATGTATTATAAATTAATATATTTGTAAGTAGAAAAATTAATCGTTTAAATGCGGCACGCCCCATATTTAAACCGCTAAGCGTAGTTTGCAACCACTCTTTTTTATTGGTGCCGGGGACACCTTTCTGCAAAAGGAAAAACTGTATTTGGTTCGGAAACAATGGCGGTGTAGTTACAAACTACACCGAGGGTGGGTAATCACTCAATAAACCTCGTCCAAAACATCTTCCTTATCAGGCAGGTCGATGTCCAGCTCTTCCAGATTCAGCCACGAATAGATGAAAGGGGCCAGTGAGGCTACCGGTTCGTAAAATATTGAATTTTCGCGGCTGTCTTTTTTGATGATGTTTCCGCCGGGGTCAAGGTAGTTAATGACGAAAATCAGGATGCTCAGGTAAAGAGCGCCTTTCAAAATGCCAAACACCGCCCCCGCGGCTTTGTTGAGAAAGCCCAGCATCAGCACATCAACCACCTTGTGCAAGGCGTTCCCCAGCAAGGTGACAGCAAGGATGACCGCCACAAAAGTGACCACAAAAGAAAGGGCTGCCAGGTATTTATCGTTGATGGTAAAATACTTGCTGAGCAGGTTCGCGGCATAATCGGAAAAGAAAAAAGCAAAGTACAGCCCCAGCACCAATGCCGCCAGCGAGGCCAGGCTGATGATCAGGCCTTTTTTGTAACCGCTCCAGGCAAACAGCAGCAAAGGGATGAGCAACAAAATGTCGAGTAGTGGAATATTCATCTTTTTATTCTTCGTGTCAATTCGGTGGCAAAAACAAATTCGTTGAGTTCGGGATTGTCGGTTTTCAGGATTTCCTTGTTGTTGCCCTCCCACCACAGCCGGCCTTTGTTGATAAAAACAATGTTCTGACCGATTTGCAACACCGAATTCATGTCGTGGGTGTTGATCACCGTGGTCATATTGTATTCCTGTGTCAGCTCCGAAATCAGGGCATCAATCAGCTCGGCCGTTTTGGGGTCGAGGCCGGAGTTGGGTTCGTCGCAAAATAAATACTTGGGATTCATGGCAATGGCCCGGGCGATGGCCACGCGTTTGATCATCCCGCCGCTCAGCTCGGCAGGAAATTTCCTGTTGGCATTATCCAGGTTTACCCTTTTCAGCACGTCGTTAACGCGGTCGAGTTTTTCTTCGAAACTCATTTTGGTGAACATATTTAAGGGGAACATCACATTTTCCTCTACCGTGTAGGAATCGAACAAAGCGCCTCCCTGAAAAAGCACACCCATTTCTTTTCTTGTTTCCCTTTTTTTCCTTTCGCTCAGTGCCGAAAAATTAAGCCCTTCGAAAACGACTTTGCCGCTGTCCACATCAAAGAGGCCGATGCAGCACTTCATCAGCACGGTTTTTCCGGAGCCGCTTTGCCCGATGATGAGGTTTGTTTTCCCTTTTTCAAAAACCGTTGAAATGTCCGTCAGCACCTGCTGCCCGTCGAAGGATTTGGATATGTTTTTGACTTCGATCACGTTAACAGCATTTGGGTGAGAAGCAAATCGAATACGATGATCAGGATGCTGCTGGTGACCACAGCCTTGGTACTGGCCCTGCCCACCTCAACCGAGCCGCCTTTCACGGTATAACCTTTGTAGCCCGAAACCGAAGCAATGATGAAAGCAAACACCACTGTTTTAATCATCGCGTAGGCAATATCGAAGGGTGCAGGCCAGGATTGCAGGCCGACAACAAAGTCAACCGGCGAAGTGATGCCCGTGATGCTCACGGCAACCCACCCGCCGAACAAACCGATGCCGATGGAAAAGATCACCAGGATCGGGTTGTAAATGACGGCAGCAGTAATCTTGGGCAGAATCAGGTAATTGGCCGGATTGATGCCCATCACTTTGAGGGCATCAATTTGCTCGGTAACCCGCATGGTCCCGATTTCAGACGCGATGCTCGAACCGACTTTTCCCGCCAGGATCAGGCTCATGATTGTGGGCGAGATTTCCAGGATCATCATTTGCTTGGTGGTGTAGCCGATCAGGTAAAGCGGTACCAGCGGACTGTCGATGTTGTAGGCCATTTGCATGGCGATGATGGCGCCCACAAACAGCGAAATAAAGGCAACAATGCCGATGGAATCGAAGCCGAGGTGCTGGAAGTCGATGAATAGTTGCTTGCGGAAAACTTTGCCCTTGTCAGGCCTTCTGAAGGTCTGGATCATCAGCAAAACATAATCTCCGATTGTTTGTAAAAGCCCCATAATTTCACGGCTAATTTACATAAAAACTGAGTTGAAAAAATGATTTACTTTGCGCGCTGATTCCGCGTGGCATTTTAAAAGCTTAAAATGAAAGCTAAAACACTTCTGATTTTAATTGTTTTTATTGTTTCCGTGCTGGCATCGGCATGCAGTACTTCGCGCCCTATTTACCCTCCCAAAAAGAAGAAAAGAAAGAAAAACTGCGACTGTTCCGAATTCAGTTTTTACCTGCAGAAAGAAATAAACCGCAAAACCACCCTGCTGCTGAAGACCTAATCCTGTTTTTGGTTTTTCTTTTTCAAAGCCAGCACACTTAAACCGCTTATCAGGTAAACGACCCCAATGGCCAGCAGGATGAATTTCAGACCTGCACAATAGTAAGCCAGCGACACCCATGTTTGCGATGGACTTCCGGTCAGCAAGCGGATGAGTCCGTAATTTTCAATAGCGTCCAGCAGGACTGCCAGGAAGATGAGCCAGGCAATAATCCGCGCCGTTTTTTTCAGGAAACCATCCGGCAGTTTTGGGGCAAGCAGCAAAACAGCGAGGGCAAAAAAGCCGCCGTAAGCCACCATAAACAGATAGTCAATCCCCAAACTCAGGCCGGCATATATTTTGGCCTCCGCATCCCACGAGTGCAGGATGGCAAGTGACTCGCTTGTGGTTTTTGCCAGCTCAAAGGAAACGATCCCCCTGGGAGCAGCTTCGGTTTGAAGGGGCTTGTCAATCTGTCCCAGCACCAAAAAGAGCAGCAGTGTCAGCATCATCGATATCAGGAAAAGAGATTTCGTTTTCATAGCATCAAAAGATTTCAACCTGCAATTTACAATATTTTTTCGGCAACGAAAAACCAATCTGTTTATCTTTGTTGCCCATGAAAGAATCGGATAAAAAGCTACTCGGTCAGTACCTGCCGGCGGCGGCCGTCGAACCGGTAGCGAAGTGGATCGTCAGTTACAAAATTCATTTCACCATCACACGCAGCCGCAGGACAAAGCTGGGCGATTACAGGCCGCCGATCCGGTATTCCAATCACCGCATCACCATCAACCACAACCTGAACCCCTACGCCTTCCTCATCACTTTCATCCACGAACTTGCGCATTTACAGGTTTATAAACAGTACAAAAACAAGGTTTTGCCGCACGGGAAACAATGGCGCGAAACTTACCGCAAACTGATGCTGGAGATGATGCAGCGAGCGGTTTTCCCGGCAGACGTACATCGGGCCCTTGAAAAAAGCATCGTGAAAGCCAAAGCCTCCAGCAGTTCGGAGATGGAACTGACACGGGTGCTGATGCGTTACGACGAGGAAAGCCAGACCGAAACACGGGTGGAAGACCTGCCGCCCGACACGGTTTTTATTACCGAAAACGGCATGCGGTTCAGGAAAGGCGAAAAGCAGCGCACCCGTTATAAGTGCCTGAACCTGCAAAACAACCGCGTTTACACTTTCCACCCGCTGACACCGGTGCGGGAGGTGAAGTAAATTTGGCAAGACGATGATTTTCAATCTTTAATCTTTTTCGTCATCATTTCCCAGCCCTTACTCCTGACAAAACTACCCGACCACAAATGCCCTTCCTTCCAACTTTTCGTCTTCCGTAAACTTTACCGTTTGAAACTTACGAAGCAGCATTTTCCGGTTTTTCGCACCGTAACCGACGGCTGCGTTCAACTGTCCCGGTGCCACGCTGATCAGCAGTTCACCGGATTTTTCCGTACTGCACAACGGCCGTAACAAGTCCCCCCAGATTTCGGTAAGCACCAGTTCCTTAAATGAAGGATGAAAAGGGCCTGCCACCAGCTCACCGCCGCTGAGCAGGCCTTCGGAGGCATGCAGGCCGACACGCAGCACTTTTACCCCGGCCTCTTCGAACAAAGGCAGCAAATGTTTCGTCCATTCAACGGCTTGGGCCAGGCTCAGGGGCCGGTAGCTGCCCCGTTCGTACCAGCGGTGCATGGCTGTGCCGCGGATGACCAGGGCAGGGTAAACGCGGGTGGAGTTTGCGCCCAGTTGAATTATCTTTTTCGCCGTTTTGATGGCTTTCGGCAGGCTGTCGCCGGGCAGGCCGATCATCATTTGCAAACCCAGGTTGAAGCCCTTTGCAAGAATCTGTTTGGCGGCTTCTTCTGTTTGCGCTGCCGTATGCCCACGGAATGATTGTTTCAACACCTCATCGTCAAAAGACTGCGCTCCCAGTTCAATGGTTTGCACACCGTATTTTTTTAACAGCGTCAGCATTTTGTCGTCAATGTAATCGGGGCGTGTGGACAGACGGATGGCCGACACTTTGCCCGGTTCAAGATACGGCTGCACCAATTGCAGAAAATGCGCCTGCTGCCGGGGGGATGCCCGTAAAGCTGCCCCCGAAAAAGCCGATTTCCACCCGCCTGTTCTTTTCCTTAAACGAAGCCAGATGGCTTTCAACTGTTTTGACAATTTCCGCATCCGTGGGGATGAGGTGCCTGCCGGTGATCTTTTCCTGGTTGCAAAATACACACTGAAACGGGCAGGCCAGCTCGGGAATGAAAACGGGGATGGTGTAGTGCTTGCACTTCATTTTATTTTCGGCTTCTTTCCTAAAGACGGTTTCTCATCAGTTTTCAATTCCAGCCCATTCACATTTTTTCACAAAGCTCATACAATTTTTTCAATACTTTTGCATTCTTATTAAAGTTAATAGAAACCCCTTTAAATAATCCGTTAATTTATCAAGCAAATGAACCAAATTCTGAAGATTTTGTCAAAAGTGCTCCTGGCAAGCCTTATGCTTACCATCGTTGTGGGAGGAACAACAAGCTGCAACAGCAAAAAGAAACTGGCAAAAGAGCGGGCCGAAGCCCATGCAGCCGAAGTGAACCGTGCCAAGCGCGACCTCAACAACATCATCAACGGTGAAACCACCTGGACGCTGGACCAGCAGGCCGAACGTGTTGCAGCCATCAAAGCCAAAAACTGGGGCAACGCTGATGTTGACGATTTAGTTGAACAGGCCGAGGAAACCATCAGCAAAAAACGCGCGGAAGCCGAAAGGCTGGCCGAAGAAGAAAGGCTGAAGCGAGAGGAAGAAGCCCGGCTAAGGGCAAATCAATCGGAATTTGCGGTGATTGACAACCAGCTTGCGTCCATCGCAGATGCAACCAGCGTTGACGAAGCCAACATGCTCATCAACACGGCACTCAACCAATATGCAACCCCCGACATTCCTGTGCTCATCATCATCAGCCAGGCAGGCGGTTTCAACGATTACGACCGTCCTACAACCATCTCCAAATTCCTGAATTACCTGAAGGATAAAAAACAATACAAATACAAGGTTGAATCGGTCAAACGCGACAACATGGGCAAGATCACCGAAATGGAATTAATTGTAAAATAGAAAAACATGAAAAAGTTAAGTTATCTTCTGATATTCGTCATCGGACTCGGTTTCACCGGTTTTGCGCAGGATGACCTGAGCCCCGAACGCAAGCAGGCGGTTGACAGTCTGGCCATGGAAAAAGTCCGCGATCTGAGCAAGTACATCAGCATCATCGGCAGCAAAGAAACCCCCTGGAGCGAGGCCAACCGCGTGATCGACCGCGCCGAGGAACTGTTCATGCAGGGCAGCGAGATCGGTGTTTCCTCACTGGTGAGGCCCGAAGTAAGCTACTACGGAGTCCGTAAATACCTCGAAAGGCTGATGCGCCTCAACTACAGCAAGGTGGAGATCAGCTGGTACAACATCGAGTACGTGAGCGACCTGCAAAAACAACCCGACGGAACCTACGTGGGCGTGATCACCATTTTCCAGAAATTCAAAGGCTACGACAAAGAGGGGAAACTGATTTACCAGGACACCACCAAAAAAGACATCACCGTTTACGTCAAACGCAAGGAAACGCAGATCGGTGGCCGGCTGATTGGCTTCTGGGATGTGCTGCTGGGCGATATCCGGGTGAAGGAAACCTCGAAATAAAAGAAAATCTTAAATCATTATTCGTTGATCGAAATTCATCATTTAACAACCTGTTTCATACAGGCATAGCCCAAAGGACATTACCACCTGCAAAACAGGTGGTTTTTTAAGTTGAAATAAATCGAACACCTTTAGGAAAAAAGAAGTACCGCTTCAGTTGACTGGGGCGGTTTTTTTACGTTTGCGATTTTTCCCACAAGAAAAATCCGGTGGTTTGCGTTTCATGGAATAAACTAATTTTGCTTTTTTAATAATGAAGATGTTCAAAATCAAAAAAATCATTTTGGGATTTGCACTTTTACTGACCGGTTTTTTTGCACAGTCACAAAGCGGTTCCTTCAACACCATGGGCGACGACGAAACCGTCCTCTACCGCATGAACAAGCAGGTGGGGCAGTTTGTGAAACGTTTTAACCTTGAGGAGGACCCGTTTGGAAAGACGCTTCCCGTTACCGACAAAAAATACCACAACAACAAACTCCGCAAGAAAATGCTTCCGGGCTTGTTCGATGAGTACAACCCGCGTACTTCCGGCGAATTGCGCAAATTTTTTATTGACGATGTAACCAGCAGCAAAAACCCCGTATTTCTGAATTTCCACGACAAAAACTGGTACGCCGAGTTGTCCGTCACTTTCCTGGCCGGCGGCGACGAAGTCAACATCATCCTCTACCTGACCCTCGAAGACGAAAACCTGGGCTCCAAGTGGGTCATCAGCAATGTTTACTACAGCTACTTTCCCAGCCTCTTCCCGAAGATTGACACCAACCAGTCCAAGAACCGTTTTCTTCATCCGCAAAGCCATGAACTGGATTTTATGAACCTGCACAAGGCACTGGAAGACCCGGCACACATCGAATACTATGCTTCAGGAAGTTACCAGCCCGATTTTCTGACACTGTTCTTTTACCAGATGAAAACCGGCCAACTCAAATTCAAAGAGATCAACACCGTGAAGTTTCATTTCTTTCAGATTCCCAACTGGTACTTCGAACTGTCATGGTTCAACCGCAACGAAAATAACTCCGGCTGGCTGATCTCGAATTTGAAATATATCGACGAAAAACAAAAATCGGAATTGATCAAAGCATACAAACTATGTGCATCAGGAAAATAATACTGCTGGCGGGAATATTCCTTTTTGCCTTGACAATGCAGGCACAGGAAGAGGTGGCGCTGACTGCCGAAGAGGTGGAAGCCTACACGGAACAAAGCAAACAAATGGTCAAATATCTGGAAGGTACGCTGAACTTTCTGGGCGATCCCGCCGAAGTGGCTGCCGATAAAGACATCGTCATCAACCAGAGCTTTTTAAAACTTTTTCAAAGCGATGAGGTGCAGATTGAAGACGACCTGGACGAAAACAGGGAAATTCCCATCAGCAAAGACGTGCAGGCCTACCTGAAAGACATTGATTTTTTCTTCAAGACGGCCACCTTTACTTTTGAGGTTAACTCGGTTGAACAGTTTGTCAACGAAAAAAATCAGATTTACTTCAAGGTAACCGCCACCCGCAACCTGAAGGCCGTCACCATCAGCGACGACACCGTTGACAACAATCAGTTGCGCTACCTCGAAATTAATCTCGACCCTTACCACCAGGATCTGAAGATTGCCAGCATATACACCACCAAACCAGATGTGAAGAGGGAACTCCGTTACTGGTGGAACAATATGTCGCCGGAGTGGCGCGGCTTTTTCAGCCGGCAGGTAGAGCCCCTTTACGACACCCTGCCGCTGAGCAGGATCCTTTACTTTGCCGACAGTGTGATCGTGCTGGAACACCCGGTGGATTCGGTGCTCACCGACTCGGTCATCGTCAGCGAGGGCGATACCCTGCGCTTTGAAGGCATCGACAACTCGCGGCCCATTGTGGGCGACATTGTCCACCTGACCGACACCGTAACTTTTATGATCCCCGATACGCTTCCGGCAGATGTGTCACCCGTTTTTGAGCGACTGATTCAGATCAGCGGCATGAAAGTGCTGGACCTTTCCAACGACAGCATCATCCAAAACCTGGATGCCGTTTCGCTGCTTTCAGATCTGGTGGAGATCAACATTTCACGTACTACCGTTACAGACCTGACTCCCCTGCGGAATCTGAACAAGCTGGAAGTAATCAAGCTCTCCGGTGCTGCCGTCACATCCATTGATGCCCTTCGTTACGCCTCCAGGCTGATCAGATTGGATGTTTCACACAGTGGAATTTCAGACATTTCCGTTGCCACTAATTTCAAAAAGCTGGAGGTCCTTGACCTGTCCTTTTCGCAGGTAAAAAGCATTCAGCCGCTCTTTAATCTGCAACACCTGACACAACTTTCGCTCTCGGGCACGAGCCTTGACAATTACAGTGAACTCCGGGGGCTTTCAAACCTGAGCAAGCTGGACCTCTCCAATTCAAAGATTGAAGACCTGTCGGGGCTGGATTCCCTGCTGCTGTTGCATAATCTGAACATTGACAGCACGGCGGTGACCGACCTTTCTCCCCTGAAAAACCTCAGCGCACTTTCCACCATCGAAGCCAATTACACCCGGATTACCGACCTGAGCCCGCTGGAAAATCTGCCGTCCCTTAAAATCATTTACTGCGACAACAGCGGCATCGACGAAAAGGAGGCAGAGCGTTTTCTGCAAAACAACGGGAAAGCCCTTGTGATTTACAATACTGAAAAATTACTGAACTGGTGGGACGAAATGCCTGAAAGCTACAAGGCCGTCATCCGTTCGAAAATGACCCTCAGCGATCCGGTAAGCACCGAGCAAATGCACCTCATCATCAACCAGGCGAAGGTGAACCTGTCGGGCCATACCGAAATCCGGACCCTGGAACCCCTGATGATGCTTCACCGGCTGGAAGAGCTGAACATCGAAGGTGTACCCGTCAGCGATCTGAGCCCCCTCAGCGGGCTGACAAGCCTCAGGCAGATGAACCTCAACGGCACTGCCGTGGCTGATCTTTCGCCGCTGGAGGAATTGTCGAACCTGAAAACGCTTCGATGCGAAAAAACAGCCGTTAGTGATTTGCTGCCACTAAAAAACAATACCGGACTGCAGACGGTTTATTGCGACGGCAGCGAAGTGACAAGGTCCAATGTGCTGGCATTGCAGCAAAGCCTGCCAAAAAGCCTGGTTGTTTACCAAACACCCCTGCTGGAGAGTTGGTGGCTCGATTTAAGCGAGGACTGGCAAAACGTTTTCCGTGAGCACCTGAAAATGGATGACCAACCCACACCGGAGCAGTTACAGTCGCTTGTTGACCTGCCCGCCATCACCATCAACGACAACTCTGCCATTACCGACCTGAACCCGCTTCATGTTTTTGTAAGGCTGAAAGAACTGAACGTGAACAAAACACTGGTCACCGACATCTCCCCCGTGACGGCCCTGCCGGAACTCAGGGTGCTGAATGTACCCAACAACCCCATCAACGAACTCACTACGCTGGATCAACTCAACAAGCTTGAAGAACTGAACATTGAAAATACTTCGGTGGAAGACATTGAGCCGGTCGGCAAGTTGCTGGAACTAAGAAGCCTGAATATTGCGGGAACACGGGTAAAAAATCTGAAAGAAATACAGGAATTGCCCGGGCTGGAAAAACT
>JAJRWG010000012.1 GCA_024276895.1 Bacteroidota bacterium | reverse complement strand
GCCAGCGTTTCGGCCGGTTGTTTGAAAAAATCTTCTGACGAAATGATGTGCATTTGCTCCCTGTTGAAGTACCGGAACCATCGCTCCAACTGACGGGCGTACAATCCACGCGACAAGTAGGAAAAATGCTGGTGGTTGAACGACCTGAACCCGGGCTTTTCGAAAGCACTTTCGGGAATGTCCAGCCGTTTTTGTTCCATTTCCAGGGCCCTGAGAAAATCCGGCTCCGGCTCATCCCCGCGCTGACGTTCCATCTGAAAATGCGAGTAGGCCCTGGAGACGGGATCGCGTAACAGGACAATGATCTTTGCCTCCGGGAAGTCCTGTTTCATTCTCTGGGCCGCCATCGGATGAAAAATGTAGTACGGACTCGCTTCACCCGTGATAAATACCGGGTCTTCCTCTGCGACAGGGAAATGAGCCAAGTACCATTTTTTACCTTTGTGGTAGTTGTTGTCAAAATAATGAATCTCTTTCCTGAACGGGACTTTTATCCGGGGGTGCTTTTTCAGCAGGTTAAACAAAGTGGATGTTCCCCCTTTCTGTACCCCTATCACAAAAAAAGCCGGTTGCTTTCGTTTCGTTGCCGAAAGTTTCCGGGACACAATTTTCAAATCGTGAAATTTTGTACGGAGCAACCTCCTGAGTTTTGACGTGCTGGATGGCATTTTAAAGCGATGTAAAGTGATGCAGTCGCCGGTTGTTTAGCGGTTCGGCCGGATGAGAAACGAAGGAGATTTTTTCTTACTCCAGTATTTTGATTTGTCAGACAGGATGAGTGAATTTTTCAGCCTGTAAACCTTGTCTGCTTTTTCGGTAATGCTTTTTTTATCCGACAACATTTTCCCGAGAATTGTTTGCGAGTAAGCCTCCCGTTCAAGCTGCAGAAAGCTGAGCAGTTTCAGGAAGTTGCGCAGGTTTTCGGCTTCTTTCACTGTTAGTTTTTTGTTTTCCAGCTTATCCTCAATCTGGACGGAAGTTTTGTCCAGCAGTTCGCTGTCGAACACTTCGAGGAATATCCTTTTTGTTCCGCCGGCGCCGGGCAGGGTGAAGTCAGGTATGCAGGTCTCCAGTCTTTCGGTTTTACGCAGCAATGTGCTGTGAAACTGGTAGATCACCGGGTAGGACTCCGGAAAAACCGAAAGGTAGTAGGTTTTTTTCAGTTCGTCCACATTCACCTGCGGGTTCCACAACATTTTGGTGATCAGCCAGATGTCGAGGCCCTGGTTGTACCAGTCAGGGAAAAAATATAACTTGATTTTGTCGAAATGGCTTGCCGCAAGTTCGCGGATCAGCCTTTGGTACTCTTTGGTTTTCAGGTAGGGGTAAATCCAGGTGTTACCGTAGGGGAAGCCGAAGAATCCGTTGCCGTTCTTTATTTTCCACGACCGGATCAATGCGGCCAGCGTGTCGGGGGATGAACAACTTCCGGATCCGAAACCAAAATTGTTAACCGCAAGGGTCAGGTAAAAACCATCGGGAAGGATTTTTTCATCAGGTGCCATGGCATACTCCTTGTAAGCAAGTCCGCCGATTTTCAGATCCGGATAGTACTTCGACAATGAATCGTAAATGATTTTGTAGAAGGTGAAAATACGGCAGCTCATTTTCCCGTATGTCGGGCTGCTCACTTTACAGGTGTCCTGGGCAAGACAGCGCTTGTCCTGGCAGAACTCCTTGTGGTCGTTGGGCGAGAGGGAAAAATTCGTTTGGTTGGGTCGGCTGTCCAGATATTTCCTCGACTGTTCGATAAAGAGTTTGATGGTTTTGGGATTGGAAGTGCACAACTGTGCGGGACGGCCGTTTTTGGAAAATTTCCTGCGTTTGCCGTCGTACTTTGCATAAATCCCGGGGTTGGCATCGAAGAATTTCTTCGGTAGAAGGATTTTACCCCAGATGTGCTTGTAGGTGGTCGGGCCATTCAGGTAAGTTACCTTGTTCCTGAGCATCCACAGCATGACAGTGTCGGCATCGTAGTAAAGTGTTTTCCCGAAAGTGCGCTGCACGAAGGCGGGTTTTTCCACACGCACTTCTTCAGTAAACACGAATTCTTTTGCCGCGGGCACAAACTCACCCAAAAAGGTGGGGAAAAACCAGTGCACGCCCAGGTCGTTTTCCAGAAAATCGTAAACGGCAAACAGGCTGCCGAAATTGGCTTCTTCGGCCCTCGACAGGAAATGCTCCTGCAGGGAAGGGGCGTCCGGGTCGTCTTTCCCTCCCAGGTAAATGTTTCCGTTGTGAAAGGCCTTGACAAAGGCGTCTTTGGGCAAAGTGCCGGTACGGCCCAATGAATCAACTAAAAATCCTTCACCAAGTAAAAAATAAGTTCCGTTCGGGTTAACTTGCTTTTTTTCAATGATTTTGAGTTTAACTTTGAAAATGCGATTCAAGTAATATTGCAGCTCTTTGGCGGCTTTAAACTGGATAATGCTGGTTTTGTTAAATACCGCGATCGTGTAGTCTTTCATAGTCTCTTTCGACAAAACAACCCGCCGTTCCTGACTTTTGGCAACTAATGATCCAATGAACAAAATCAATAGGATTGCTGCCAATATTTTATATTTGAATACGGCTTTCAATCTATCTAAACTAACTCACCGGCAAGTATCCGATTAATTTTATTGATGGTTTCTTTATCAAAATAGGAACTGTCGCTTTTATTGCGAGAAATAAGCGGGTTTTTTTCGAGGTACTTTTTAATTTGGCCATCAAGCGACATCTCACTATATTCAAGGATTCGATTGATGTTCAATTGCGGTTGTGTAACAAAATCTTCATACTTTATCTCCAGCAAAGATGGGTTATATTTTATAATTTCAAGTTTTTGAGCCCAGTAAATTTTTCGCAACTGCAATGCTGGTAATAGAATTGCATTATGCCTGTTTTCTTCAGCCCATTTTTTTTCGGTGTCCGTGTAAGGACCGTACCACCACAATTGTTTTTCTCCACTTTCCTGCCAAAAACCAACTTTCAGTAAGGAATTAATTGTTGGTATGGGCTTTCTTTTAATTAAAACAAAAGCAGCATCCGGAAAAATAATTCCGAATTTTTAACCTGTTCTCCGGAGATTCCTCTTCGTTGATCAAAAAACCACGTTTATAGTCTTTATCAGTAAGGCGCGACCATGTTCTATAAGATTCGCTGGGCTTAAAAAGAAACTTGTTAAACAAATAACCCTGGTGCAGTTGTTTCTTATTTCCAACCATTCTCCAGTATTTATTATCGACAAGCCTGCGTAAATATTCAACACTGCTCCAACTCCAAAACATATCCTGAAAGCTTGAAGGCCAGCCAAGGTCTCTGTGCCGGAATATCATTTCAGAAATAATAGTTGTCCCCGATCGTGGAACACCAATAAAAATGATTGGCTTTTCTAGTAGATTAGTACTCATCTGATAGTGGATTTTAAACCCCACAGACTTCTTTTATAGCAAATAGGATATAGTAAATGAACCAGTTCGTTTGATTAAATAAAATCCGGATCAATTAAAGTTGTTCTCATTTTTTATGTCATTGCTAAAATACTATTTTTATTTCAAATGCTCAAAATACCATTTGCTCACCAGTGCAAAACCGCTGTTGGCGTCGTACTGTGGTTCGTAGCCCAGCAAACGGCGGGCTTTTTCGATGCTGGCCTGGGAGTGGGGGATGTCGCCCTCGCGGTAAGGGCCAATGACGGGTTTGATGCGGGCGATCTCCGGCTTGAACTTCGCCAGGTTGTCACGCAGTGCCGTGAACAGCTCGATGAGGCGCGTGTTGCCGCCGTAAGCCACGTTGAACACCTGGTGGAAGTGTCCGTCTTTTGAGGTCTTCAGGTTTTCGGCCGGAACCAGCATGGCTTTTTCGTTGGCCTGGATGACGTTTTCAACGTAGGTAAAGTCGCGGCTGTAGTTCTCGTCGCCGTTGATGACGGGCCTTTCCAGCCGGATGAGGGTTTTCACCCAAAGGGGTATAACGGCGGCATAGGCACCGTCGGGCGTCTGATTCCTCCCGAAAACATTGAAATAGCGCAGTCCGACACACTGCATGCCGTACACCCTGGCAAACACATCGGCGTAAAGCTCGTTGACGTACTTGGTAACGGCGTAGGGTGACAGCGGGTTGCCGATTTCATCCTCCACTTTGGGCAGTTTTTCCGAGTCGCCGTAAGTGGAAGAGCTGGCTGCGTAAACAAAACGTTTCACTCCCTCGTCCCGGGCGGCGACCAGCATGTTGACAAATCCGCCGATGTTGACGGCATTGGTGGTTTGGGGGTCTTTGATGGAACGCGGGACACTGCCCAGGGCCGCCTGGTGAAGCACAAAGCCGGCGCCACGCACGGCTTTGCCGCAGGTTTCAGGCTCGCGGATATCGCCCTCGATGAAAGTGAAGTCCGGGTGGTTCTCAAACGGTTCAAGGTTGCTTCTGAAGCCGGTGGAAAGATTGTCGAGGCAAACAACTTTGTATTCTTTTTTCAGGAAATACGCCACCAGGTTCGAGCCGATAAATCCGGCTCCGCCGGTGATGAGGATTTTTGGTTTAGGACTTTTCATCTTTAAAATTACAAAAGATCAGTGTTCCAGTAAGTAATAACAATATGGGTTTGCATTCAACTTTTAGCGTTCAAATTGCTCCTGGCTTTAAAAACCCCGACCTTACGCAAATGGAACTGAGATACGTACAAATCTTGAGTGCTTCGGAAGTCCTCCCCCTGGAGGAACCTGCCTGTTAACTTTTCCAAAGTTCGGAACTTTGGAAAAGCTTGCTGTTTAATTTATTGATTACAAACTGTTTTGCAAATTCAATCCCTGATTCGCATTATTCATTCAGGTACACAGAATTTTAAACCGGCTTTCAAGTTTTAAAACTCAATTGTTGCTTCATTGACCAAAAACGATTCTATTTCTGATTTGGTTGGGTTTTCATTCATAAAAACAACTTCCTCACTATAATCAACGTCATTGAAAAACGACAGTTGCTGCCTGAATAATTTAACACTAAAGGCACCATTGAACATGTTTAATGCCCTGGTCTCAATTTCTTGTAACGACATATGATATTTCAAGAGAAAGTACAGGTCAACATAATCCTTCCATTTTCCCCTTCCGCCCAACGCAAATGCTTTCATCGCACCTAAACTCAACAAGTCGGGCATTCCAATAATGTCATCAAGTTTCTCTTGCTTGCTTATCTTAAAAGGGAAAGTGAAAAAAGTAATTTTGACATCTTTTATCACCAGATGCAATTGATCGTATTCCTGATGAATTGTTTCGAAATCAATATTTTGACTTTTCAGTTTATATTTGATGCTTTGGGGCTTTATCAATTTATCTGAAAACAAGTCAAAATCAATGGATTGCCGATGTCCTATCTGCAAACCAATCGCCGTGCCCCCAACCAAAACAAATTGACCGGAAAATTGCCTGATCAAGGGCAGCAGTTCAATCTGTTCTCGGTTTAAAATCTCTTTGTGCATGGCGTTTGAAATATAACTGAAAGTAGTTTTTTACAGGAGCAAAATAATTGTTTCTTCCGGTACTAATTTGTCTGTTGAATATCTCAGATGCCTTTTCAATTCCGATCAATTCAAAAAGTCTTTTTACCGACTCCTGATTCCCGTAATTCAAGATCGTTTCCAGCAAAAACTCAATGCTTATTTCCGTCTTTTTTTCCTCGGGGGTGTACCAGAAAAGTCTGCTGTGCTCGCGGATAAACTCTTGTATTTCAGGACTGTTTTTCATCGGCCGGGTTCTCTTTTCGTACAAAGTTAAGACTTTATCCGGTGAATTACAAGCGCCCGTCCACCAGGTTTTTATCGAGGATGGATTTGATGTCGAACAGCACGCCGGAGCCGTTGCGCAGCCCGCTGATGTCCAACTCCTTGAATTTATCGTGTGCCACGGCCACGATCACCGCATCGTAATCCGACCTTTCCAGCCCGGTCAACAGTTCGATGTTGTACTCGTGTTTAACTTCCCCGGGGCTTGCCCAGGGATCGTACACATCGACCCGACAGCCGAAGGACTGCAATTCCTCAATCACATCGATCACCCGCGAGTTGCGGATGTCGGGGCAATTTTCCTTGAAAGTGATGCCCAGCACAAGCACCCGGCTTCCTTCGATGCGGTGGCCTTTTTTGATCATCAGTTTGACCACTTCGCCGGCAACCCTGTAGCCCATGCTGTCGTTGAGCCTTCGTCCCGCCAGGATGATCTCGGGATTGTAACCCACTTCCTGTGC
>JAJRWG010000011.1 GCA_024276895.1 Bacteroidota bacterium | reverse complement strand
TTTTCATCAATGCCTTTGTAAGGGACCACTCCTGTCAATGCAGGATTCAACGTCAGTGGCGCATCGTTGAACTGGGAGAAGTGAATGTCCTGGGCTTTGGAAGCTAGCACGGCCAAAAGAATTGCTATGAGCAAGTTGTACCTCATTGGTTGGGGTGAGGTTCTTAAAACAAAGTGTGATTATTCCAACCAAAGATAGGGAAATAGTGATAGAGATTGAATCTGACAATTCAAAATATAATCACAATTCAGAAAAGCTGTATTTTCGCAGCCGTAAAATACAACTGTTGGTTGGATATGAGCGCAGGACACTCACATGAAAACAACCACAACTGTCATCGCGGTAACAACTTAAAAAAATTAATTAGCTGGATATAATTATTCTTAACGGTGTAATACTTCTTTTGTGGCACCTCCGGATTTTTTCTTTGGAATGACAGTTCCTTACAGTTCTGTCAGGATTATCCGGAGACTTGATGGCTCTTGATCTCAATAGCAGATTGGTACAGGAAATTTCAAAAACAAAAAGTCGTTTATGGGGTGTACAGCAAAGGTGATGGCTAGAAAAGAGTGAAAAAGATGAAAAAGACGATCCTGAAAGTTTACAATTTTATCGGTGCAAAATATTTAAATCCTATTCTCGAACAGGAGCAAAAAAAACGTCCGTTTCCAGTCATTAATGAACGTGCTACGGAATATGGTTTTTCGTTCAGGCACCTCCAAAAACTTTGTACCGGAAAACTGCTTGATATCGGTCCGGGCAGGTCTTCATGGCCTCATCTTTTATCAACTTGCGGATTCGATGTCACGGCCATTGACAAAATGGAAGGCTACTGGAGCAGCTATTTTAACCGTCACTATAAAATTGTCAACGACGACATCACCAATCCCAAACTGAAGGAAAAGTTTCAGTTTGCAACATGCCTTAGTGTACTGGAGCATATTCCGGATCATCAATCAGCAATAGTTAATATTCACAGTTTGATTGAGAAAAACGGCTATTTAATATTGACATTCCCTTATAATGAGAATGTTTACCACGAAGATGTTTACAAACATCCACAGGCTGGCTATGGCCAAAAAGCCAGCTTTGTCACACAAGTATTTTCAAGGAAAGAGATTAATAACTGGTTGGCAAATACTTCTTTTGAAATTACCGACCAAGAGTATTACCAGGTTTTTACAGGTGAATTCTGGACCATGGGCGAAAGGATCGTCCCTTGCAAGAAAACAACAGAAAAAGACCTTCATCATTTGACTTGTATTTTGCTCCGGAAAAAAGGGGATTGATTTTTACTGTATGTTCAAGCTTTTAATACTTTAGAAGGACATCAGATATTCAGAATTATAAAGCCATTTTTTCTTTAACCGACAGTTCCTGCTTATTAATTTGTGCAGAAGTTATTAATACATTTGCGCTAAATTTTTACTTGTGAAAAAAATCATTTCCGTTGTTGGGGCACGGCCCAACTTTATTAAAATAGCCCCGGTGCACAGGGCTTTCCAGAAATACAAGGATGAAATTGAGCATTTGATTTGCCACACCGGCCAGCATTTTGATGAAAAAATGTCGAAGGTATTTTTCGACGAACTTCAAATGACAAAACCTGACTTTTACCTGGGCATTGGCGGCGGCAGCCATGCGGTACAGACAGCACGGATCATGATTGAATTTGAAAAAATCCTCCTCGAGGAGAAACCCGACCTTGTGATCGTGCCCGGCGATGTGAATTCAACGCTCGCAGCCAGCCTTGTGGCAGCAAAACTTCATATTCCCGTGGCCCATGTGGAGGCCGGGCTGCGCAGCTTTGACCGCAAAATGCCGGAGGAGGTGAACAGGGTGCTGACGGATGAGATCTCCGATTTTTTGTTTGTGACCGAAAAAAGCGGGCTCGAAAACCTGAAGCACGAAGGCGTTGACGATTCGAAGGTCTTTTTTACCGGGAATGTGATGATAGACAGCCTTGTCCATTTCATGCCGGTCATTGACAAGTCTGATATTCTTGAAAAACTTGATCTTGAAGCAGGGAAATACGTACTTGCCACTTTTCACAGGCCCTCGAATGTTGACAGCAAGGACGAACTTGAAAAGCTGGTAGATGCGCTGAACCGTATTTCAGAAATCAGAAAGATCATTTTCCCCGTTCATCCACGAACCAGGAATAAACTTACCGAATTTGGTTTAAGTGCGAAAATGAGCCGCGACATCGTGACACTTGACCCCATCGGATATATTGACTTTCTGTCGTTTACAAAAAACGCCGAACTGGTTGTTACCGACAGCGGTGGTATTCAGGAAGAAACGACTTTTCTCGGCGTGCAGTGCATCACGGTCAGGGACAACACCGAGCGCCCTGTCACCAGCGAAATTGGCACGAATCACATGATCGGCACAGATTTTCAAAAAGTTGTCGAAGCGGCAAAGCGCATCCTTTCCGGAAAGAAAAAAGAGGGAAAAATACCGGAGCTGTGGGATGGTAAAGCAGCGGAAAGAATTGCTGAGATCATTAGTACGAACATCCGGTCATTTTGAATTATGAAGATTCTAATGCTTTTAGACCATGAGTTCCCACCCGACATCAGGGTTGAGAATGAGATTGAGGCGTTGTACCAAGCCGGACACAAAATTCACCTGGCATGCTTTACACAGAAAAGCCGTCAACGAGTGGAGGTAAATAGGAATGTTACCATCCACAGAAGGTCCATTTCTTCTTTCATTTACAAGTCGAGCGTGGGTGCACTGCGATTTCCGTTTTACTTTAATTTTTGGAGGAAATTTCTCAAAGAATTATTTGTAAAGGAAAACTTCGATGCCATCCATGTGCACGATTTGCCACTCGCACAGGTAGGTTACGAGTTTTCCAAGATGAACAACATTAATTTCGTATTGGATTTGCACGAAAACTGGCCGGCGCTGTTGCGGGTGGCAACCCATACCCAATCGGCTCTCGGTAGATTTTTGTCTGTAAACAGCCAGTGGGAAGACTATGAAAAAAAATACTGCAAGCTTGCAAACAAGGTAATTGTCGTGGTGGATGAAGCCAAAACCCGCCTGGAACAACTGGGCATCAAAGGCAGTAAAGTTACGGTCGTTTCAAATACTCTTAACCTCGATCATTTTGAAGACCCCGGAACCGTTCCCGATAAAGAATACATCACCCTGCTCTATGCCGGAGGAATCAACAAACACCGTGGTCTTCAATATGTGATTCGCGGACTTAGTAAGATGGAAACGCCAGGCAAAAAATTGCGCCTTTGGGTACTTGGAACAGGTTCTTACGTGGAAGACTTGAAAAGGCTGGCACAAAACGAAGGTGTTGCAGATAAAATTTTTTTTGAAGGATGGAAAAATCTCAAAGAAATGCAGTCATATTTCGGAAAAAGTGATTATTGCCTGATTCCGCATGTAAAGAATGACCACACCGACTCAACCATCCCTCATAAGATTTTTCAGTACATGTACGCAGGAAAACCTATGCTGGTGTCTGACTGTGCACCCATTAAACGAATCGTGGGGGAAACCCGCAGCGGGCTGGTTTATTCCTTTAACGATCCGGAAGATTTTGCCGGTAAGCTGTTGGATATCTCCCGTTCCGGTTATTTTCATTCCCGGGAATTCGTTTAAAGAAACCGGAATTTTATCCTGGAAAAATATAACTGGAAAATTGACGGCACCAAACTGACTAAGCTTTACGATTAACCCATGGACAACAAAGCCATCTACGAAGCCTACGACTGGTCGGCGCTGAAAGAAGCTGACCTGA
>JAJRWG010000169.1 GCA_024276895.1 Bacteroidota bacterium | reverse complement strand
TTTTGGATTTTGTGTTTTGGATTTTTTTAGATCTTGGATTTTGGAATTTAAAATCAGTTGATTTCCGGCATTTTTCCTTTCAGGTACTTCTTCAGGTTAAACCTGTCAAAAAATCTTTTCCAGCTTTCGGCATCCAGCAGGGGTGCATCGGTTGTTGCTTTGTAGGTCAGGAAAAGACCCAGGGGAAGAATGACGAGGGTGGAAAACCACACGGCGATACCGGCATTCCACTCTCCTGTTTTGGCTGCCTTTTCGCCGGTCATCGACATCACGTAGTAAAGCACAAAAAACAAAACCGAGACCACCACCGGTAAGCCCAGTCCTCCTTTGCGTATAATGGCTCCCAGCGGGGCACCGATAAAGAAAAAGATCAGGCAGGCAATGGACAGTTTGAATTTCTGATGCCACACAATTTCATGGTTGGCTATCATCTGCTTGCGGTTCATTTGTTCCTCTTTAAAAAAGATGATGTTTTCTTTGGCGCTGCGCGAACGCTTCAGGGCGTTGTCGAGGATTTGCAGCCTGGCTGCAAGTGTAAAGTTTTCCAGCAAGGGATATTTCAATGTGTCGGCGGGTGACGGCTCCTCAAGGTCTGCCCGGCTGACATCCTTCGGAGGCTCCCGGGATTCTTTCAGCGTATCGAGCTTGGCAAGATAGGGGTTCCTTTTTACTAAACGTTCTTTGAAAACCTCCAGCCGCTTCAAGCGGGCACTGCTTAACGAATCGATGGAATGATTAAGCTGCTGAATATTCAGCATGGTATAATGCGATTTGAAAAGGTCTTCATTTGTCCTGTTCAACTGGTAAGCCGAAAGGTCAAAAATACGTACCTGTTTTTCGAATCGCATGGCTTCAAAAGGCCTTGTCCGACGGTAACCGGGCCGGTCAGTAACTTCACTGTAGCGGTAACCGTTAAACAGTGAAAAGACGATGCTTTTCTGGTCGGGTGAAAGCTCCATCAAACCCCTTTCGGCAACGGTAACAACGGTGTTACCCATTCGTGCCGAGTGATCGTAAATCTGAATGTCGTAAATTGTTTTGTTGTCCTTGCCTTTTCGTCCCACCCGGATCACAAAACCGTCCAATCCGTTGTAGTAAATGCCTTCTACAATATTGAACGTCAGCTTTTGCTGACGAATGTCGTAAAGCAGCGATCTGAATTTCAGATTGGCAACGGGCAAAACATAGTTGGAAAACAAAAAGGCGGAAATGCTGATGAAAACAGCCAGCACTACCAGGGGCTTCATCAACTTTTGCAAGGAAATGCCGGCCGATTTGGCTGCCACCAGTTCGTAATGTTCGCCAAGGTTGCCGAAAGTCATCAGCGATGAAAGCAGGATGGCCAGCGGCAGTGCCAGCGGTACAAAGGTTGATGACGCGTAAAACAGCAACTTGCCCAGGATGTAAAGTTCAAGCCCTTTACCGACAAGCTCGTCAACATATTTCCAAAGAAACTGCAAAAGCAGGATAAACAACGCAATGAAAAAAGTAAACACGAAAGGGCCCAGGAAAGATGTGAGCATGTACTGGTGAAGTTTCTTCATCGCTAAATAAATTCGGGCCCGGGTTAAATCTTCTTTGCCTGCAAATATAGCCGATTTCAATATGAATAACGTGCAGTTACCCGAAATGGTATTTACGGGCAAGACAAGCCTTTTTCCTTTTACGGGAGAAAGTTCGGTCGAAAGTGATGAAGAGACTGTTTATTCGATTACCGCTTTTTCCTCAACCTGAAGAATTGATTTGTCACTGTCCTGGTAAACAAAAGCCACAACGTTGCAGTTTTCAGGAAGCCAGTCGGTGCCATCAAAGCTCTGGGTGTAGGTCTTTGAAAAGTCCTGCCCTTTGGGTACATCACCCGAGCCGATTTCCTCACCCCAGGCACCATTGATTGCTATCCTTAAAACATGCATGTGTACGTAATCGAGCCAGTCAGGGACATCGCCAAGTGAAGCATCGTTGTTTTTTTGCGGTTTGACAATGTTGTTTTCGGTGATGCAAACAACCACCTTGAAATTGCCGCTTTGTGCAGTAATAAAATGACCGCTTACCGTTGTTGTCAGTTTTTTCCCAACCTGGTTGAAAGAATTGGAAATACTCAGTTCAATACCGGCAGGTATTTCCAGTTGAGCCACCACTTTTTCACCCCATTTATCCGGGACGGTTACAACACCTACCCCGCCGTCAATCCTGTTGACCATCCCTTTGGGGTTACCGATAATCCCGTAATACGAATTCCATTCGTCACCAGCTTCGGTGGTGAAATCGTAAGTGTAATCGGGACCGAAATCTTTCGTACTGGCAAAATAGCCGGCATGAACGGCCATGACAATGATTCTGTCTTCACAGAGTTGCTGAAGCTCGTGGGCGGTAACCGCTGCACCCGGGCAATTGACACAGCCGTGGCCGGTGTAATCTTCAATCAATACTTTCCTGGTTCCGGCTTCACAATCAATGCCGGTTTTGTAAGGCGGTTCCACTTTTTCGCAGGCCTGAAAAACAAAGGTAAACACCAGCAGCAGTGTAATGTTTTTTATTCCTTTCATTTTTTGTTTCCTTAAAAATTAGAAGTAATCGCTACATAAAACCCGCTTGAGGCCGGTACCTGCCTGCATACACCACCCACACAAACAACCCCTTCGCGCTGCCGGCCATAGGTAATGGAAATGCGGGTTGTTCTCATGGTGTAACCAAAGGCTCCGGTGTAATAATGCAACTGTTCACTCTTTTCCGGGTTATCGTAATTCCACTGGTCTGTTACGGAGAAGAACCAGTGCGGCGATATGGTGTACTCCAGCAAGGCGGCGGCCCAGCTTCCCTTGTCCTCTTTGGTAAACAAACCCTGCAACTCCCAGCGCAATGACTTTTTTGAAGTAAATTTATGAATCACCTCAACAATACCGATGTGTGCACTGATCTCCGGTTCCCCAGGATGCCCCTGCAGGGTTGCGATGTCGTAATTCTGGTAAATATATTTGAAGATAGCTTTGAGTTTCCGGTTAAACTTTTTATTGACCTCAATGGTCAGATCGCGGTTAAACACCTGGTTGCCAAACTTAAAGAATTGAGAA
>JAJRWG010000168.1 GCA_024276895.1 Bacteroidota bacterium | reverse complement strand
TCCAAAGCGTAAATCCTTGTTAACTTCGTGATCGAAGCGCAGGCCCATCATCCGTTTTTGCTGCACATTAAACATCGAGTTGCTCTCGAGCGAAACATTGATGGGAACACCCGAATTCATCACCCCTTCGTTAATAATTTTAACCCGTCCGAGGGTATAATCCACGGTGTAATCCACATTCTCGGTCAGGGGCACCCCACCGGCAGTTACCGTTACCTAACCCTGGGGAACATTGAGCGCGTTCAGGCTGATGTCGGAGCCTGACTGTGATTTGTACATTCCTTCCAGCATGAAACGGTTTTTGTCGGGGAACTGCTCGGCAGCAGTTTTGGTTTGGGTGTACAGCGAATCGAAGGCATAACGGTCTGCCAGTTCGGGATCGTTGGGAAAGACCGAATCGCGGATGTACCGGCCAAAAGGTTCCAGGAAAGTAAAAAACAGCCGTCCGTTGGAAGCCTGGAAGGTTCCCCCCTCACGGGCGGCCCCGTCGATAAAGTCAAACCGGCCATCGCCCCCTTCGATGGGATTGAGCTGGTTGTCAAGGTTGTCGATGCCCAGCAGGTGAATCAGGGGTACCCCTTTCACACCCTCAGGACCCTCGGTAAAATAACCTGTGGGTATGCCGTTGTTGTTACCCGAATACAAAATGTTCAACCGGAAATCGTCTTTCTTCACCTGGTAGGCGCCGATGGCATAAACGTTTTTCATCATCAAATCCCACAAGGGGATGGAGGTGATGGTGATGTTGCTTTTCAGGAGTTTCACCACCAGGTTGCTGGGAGAAACAATGCCCTGGTCGGAGAACTCACCAATCTGAAAAACGCTGTCAATGCCAATGACGGTGTACTGTACGGCAATGGCAAGAACCTGGTCGGCGTTGAGCGAAGTGTTCAGCGAAAGAAAGCCCAGGCGGGTATTGTAGGAATACTCCGACGGTTTGAGTTTGCGGGCATTTTCCAACTTTACAAAGTCGATACCCGGCACAAAGTAATTGCTGAACCCCAGCCTGAACGGGTCGCCGCTGAGGTAGCTGGTCACATTGTTGATGTCCCTGATCTGTGCCGTGTCCAGCTTCAGCAGCAGGTCGTTCGAGTAATTGGAAGGGACTTCGCCGCCCGGAGCAGGATAAACATAGCGGTTGTTGATGTCCTTGGGGTTTCCTTCACCCAGATCGGTAAAGGCAATAATGTTCCTGTTTTCCTCGGTGGCAGCACCAATGTTTGTTACCCACACTTCCATGCGGGTGATGGTAACGTCGGAAGTAATGATGGGCAAGGTGGAAACAGCTACTTCGTAATTGTCGCGAAATGGGTGGGCGAGGAAAAAGTGTTTGTTGTCTTCGTAATCGAGTGCCGTAATTTTGAAACGGCTGGATTGAGCTCCGCCCTGCACCTTGATGTTTTGTGTTTCGCTTTGTTGTTGCGAAAACACACCCGTGACCGTTGTTTTCCCGAACTTTAACTGGGTTTTAACCCCGAACAGGCTCTGACTGCCCCTGATGAGTGTTGATTTCAGGGGGAGGCTCACGTTTCCGGCTTCAATCAGTTGCAGGATTTCGTCTTCTTTTCCCTCGTACTTCAGCTTGAGCGTGTTTTCAAAATCGAAAGAGGATTCGGTGTTGTAATTTGCCTTGAATTCGATTTTGTCACCAATCTTGGCAATGACGTTCATCTGGATCTTCATGCCAAAGTCAAAGTTGATTGTTTTGCGCTGCCTGACGTCCAGAGCGGGGTCGTCGCGGCGGTTGTACAAAATCCCGAACCTGACTTCTGCCGAGCCCTGTGGCCGGATGTCAATGGTGTTGCTTCCGAAAATCTTGTCAAAGGCTTCGCCACCGATGTGAATTTTCGGGATGAGCCTTGTACCTTCGGCGGTGCCAACTGTCTGAGACCTTTCGATCCAGTATTTTTGAATGTCTTTTTTGAGGGAGTAGTCGCTGAAATCTTTAAAGTCCATGGCTGTCGGGGGGCGGTAGATGAGGTCCCCGACCTTGCTTACAAACTCGTACGAATTGGTTTCGGGATTGTAGATGATTTCACGCGTGATGTTGGACGGATCCTGCATGAACAGCGGACTTTGGTTTTGCTCGTCCAGATAAGGATATCCGGTATTGTCGTTAAAGGGGAAAATCAGTTGAACACCTGAAGAATCACCCTGGTCGGTGCTGTCGGGCTGAGGGTTAAATTGCGAAAAAGCACCCGATTCTAAAGGTACCAGTCCTGTTAATGTTATTAACAAAACCAGTAGAATAGATGAATTAAAAGTAAAAAAGTATTTTGTCTTCCGCCTCAAAATGCTCCTTTTTACAAAACTGTAGTGCTGCTTTTCAACCCTTACAAAATCTTTAATGCTTCTTTGATCAGGTCTTCAACATTGTTGACTGATCCTTGTCGCAGGACGTTGGTTAAGGCCTTTTCAGCAGTGGTTTTGTTAAAGCCAAGTATCAATAAACCTGATAACGCTTCATCTTTTAATGTATTGTGGGAGAGATCAACTTTTTCAAGCTCAATTCCGGCTTTGATCAGTTTGTCCTTTAAATCAATAATAATGCGCTGGGCTGTTTTTCCCCCGATACCCTTAACCGATTGTAGTACAGCGGCTCTTCCGTAAACAATGGCATCGTAGAGTTCTTCGGTACTCAGTGCCGATAAAATTAAACGCGCAGTTCCGGCACCGACACCTGAAACTGAAAGCAGAAAACGGAATAATTCGCGCTCTGTTTCATCGGCAAAACCGTAAAGGATCTGCGCATCTTCCCGTACATGAAAATGGATGAAAAGTTTGGCTTCGGACTTGTCCTTGATTTTTGAGAAAGTATTTAACGAAATATTGACCAGGTAGCCGATCCCGTTGTTTTCAAGAACGACAAAGGCCGGATTTTTACTGTTTAGCTTTCCATTAATAAATTCGTACATGCTGCTTTATTGGATTTGCGTTTTATTGCCCACAGGCGTTTAGGTGAGAACTGTGATGAAACCTCCCTCGAAATATGGATGTGGTACAATTCATAGGGGGCAAAAATACTATTAATCAGCAAATATACAAGGTGGGAAACCTGCCTGCCAACTTGCTGGTTTCGTGTTGGTGATAGTCGGCGGCAGGTCAGCAGGTACCGGGTATTATTCCGGTCGCAGCTAAAAAACATCATTACCGGAATAAATCGGCAGTGCCTTTTGTCTAACAGCTGACAAACCTTTAAAAAATGATCAAAAATGAAAAAGAAAGCAATCACCATCTTACTTATTGTTTTGGGCAGTACCGTCCTGACAATGGCTCAACCCGGCAGCCGCGGACAGGGAAACCCGGAAATGAGAAAATATTTTGAAGAAAAAATTCTTCCTGCAGTTGAGGTCGAACAGCAACAGTTTTACCAGGCGCTTTCTGCCAGGGAAATGCAAAGGATTAATACTTTAAAAGAGCAGCTTGACGCCCGGATTAAGGAAAAGGGCAAAGGCCGTCAGCAGGGCTGGACTGCAAACCAGGATTTGTTTGACCAGGCTGCAACCATCGCCGATGCACACCCCAGCGAGAAAAAGCATTTCCAAAAAGCAATGGACGAAAACAAAGAGAAATGGCTGAGCGACATCAAAACCATCCGCGAACAAAATCCTCCCGGCGGGGGAAGAGGCTACGGTGTGCAGTCAGCACCTCCCTTGTTTGACCGTCTGAACGATCCGGCATGGCTGCTGCTTTGGGACAAAGACCGGAGGAATTACCAGCGGATGGCCGGTGCAGGTTACGGAGGTCAAATGAAGGGCAAAGGTAAGGGCAAAGGAATGCACGGCAAAGGCGGTTGTGGTGGCAACGGACCGGGTTATGGAAAAGGAAACGGTATGGGAAACGGCATGGGAGCCTACCTCAATGTCAACCCCGAACTGCGTACCGAAATACGCGCGTACGCCAGTGAAAACATCATCCCGGTCATTGCCAAAGAGCGCAAGGCATTCGACAGTTACCTGAGCGAAACTGAAAAAGAACAGATTGCACTGGCACAGGAAAAAAGAAAGGCCCGCAGGATCATGTTTATGGAGTGGTACAAAAGCGAGGACTTTGAGCCCGGTGCACGCCGCAACGACCCGGCGTTTGATGCACTGCGCGAAGACATGCAAAAAAGCATGGCCGGGGTCAGGGCCATTGCCATGGCACACGAGGATGAAATTGCCGCCGCCATGACACGCATCGGCGTGCACAGGCAACAGTGGGAAAATGACCTCAGCACCATTGCCGACCAGTTACAGGTACGGGTGAATTTGTTCAGCAAAGAGGGTAGCC
>JAJRWG010000167.1 GCA_024276895.1 Bacteroidota bacterium | reverse complement strand
TCTTGCCACATAGTGAAAATTGTAAATATCAACCTCAGGATATACCAGGTTAAAATCGTCAATGCTATCAGGGTCTTTGCTTGAACTGACAACAAATACACTGTCATAAGATCCGTAGATATTCTGGGCCACCAGGTGTGCAGGAGGAAATGAGTCCTGGGCTGCAAACAAATGTTTGGCCATATGTGCCTGCCATTCAGAAGACGCATCAGCCAAATAACTGCAATGCTCACCGTTAGAATTTATATATTGTGCGCTTCTTATGGTCGTATAAGGCTCGTTGCTTGTTTCATAAAAAACATTATCAAAGTTTTTCAACTCATCCACAAATTTGTCTATCAAATCGTACATGAAGGGCAACAGTGGGTTGGCAGTGTTCGGATCATTTTTTGTCGCCAGAGTTAACACGTAATCAAAGGGGTCAGTTCCAACACCATTGATGTTGTTGATCGAGTTGAAAGGGCTTAACTCCCACGACTGCTCCTGATTATTGTAATAACCGCTGAAAAAACTAATTTCAACAACTATTCCACGGTCTCCTGCCTCACGGATAAAGTCCTTGAGACGAACAAAATAAAGTGAATCATAGGTTTCCAGATCAAATTTGTTGCCTCCGTAAAAATAGTCCCCGGTGCTTCCGTCAGCGTAATGACCGGTTGAGTCTTTCGGGGCACGTGCCCATGGAGTAATGAGCCTGGTTGAATCAGGGTACATGGGCGATCCCTCGGACCATGTCCCGGGAGTAGGCTTTCCCGCTACAAAATTACCCGCAAATATCCTGGTGAAGTTAAGCCCTTTTTCATACAATTCATCCAGATAGGAAACATAATCAAAATCAAGGTTCATAATGGCACCGTAATGCTCAGCCGAAGTAATAAGCACCGTCGGCTCACCCCTGAATTCAAAATAATGCGGATTATCGGGATGAAGCCTGATCGGAATGGTGTCTGACACCGCAACGAAGGATAAACTTAATAAGAGCCAAAAAAAAAGTCCGAATTTAAGTATGTCCGTTACAAGTAAATGTGGTTTCATAAGGAACATCTCCATTAAAACAATAATTGTTCAGAAGGATTCTTTGATGCTGCAAATATACGTATTATTAGAGTGATATACCAGCATAACGATAGCTGACACAATTGTATAACTTTCGACACTATTAAACTTTTTAATAAACAAAAAGTTTCGCAGCACGCACAGTGTCCATCGTTTTAACCCTGATGGAATAAACACCGGCAGAGATTCCGGCCAAGTTAAGATTATAATGCGCCAGACCCGGTATCTGTTTATGAAAGACAAGCGAACCACCCTGGTCGTACAAACTTATTTCAAAGATCAAACCATCCTTCATTTTCAGTTTTGTTGCCTTTGATGCGGGGTTAGGACTAATCGTCAAGGTATTCATCTTTACATTGTCATCAAAAATAGCAGTAACCAGTCCCCCGCCTCTTAGCCGAATCTGGCTGGCAACACGAGAGTCTTCCGTGTCGTAAATCAGGCTTAGCACATCGGTGTATTCCTTTTCGGCTATGGGTTTGAATTTTACCGTAAACGTGGCTTCCTCCCCTGATGAAACTACAACAGGTAAGGGCGTCTCAACAAAAAAAACACTGTCAATTGTGTGATAGCCGTTAATCTCAATCTGGCCGTTATCGTTGTTAACCAATGTCAGATCGAGCAAGACCGAATCGCCGACCGTAACACCTCCCCCAAAATCCAGCTCACTTTCTATAATATCGAACATACTTGTTTCCCACCCATATTTAAGGGCACGGTAGCTGACAAGGGTTGCGGTATCAACACTTTTCATTTCAAATACTTTAGCCGTATCCGAAACAAATTCCGTCAGCACATACCGGCCGCTGTTTCCCGACCAGCCAACCATATAATTGTTGTTACCCTGAAAACGCAGACTGCCCATGAACCGGGAAAACACTACCGAGTCGGCATCCCTGAAATCATGCATCAATGTTCCGGTTTTGTTACCTTGATTCAGGCTGAAAACAAGCCCCCGTGAATATTTCCTGTAGTCCTCTAAGCCATTGTCAAACAATGTGTACAGACTATCGCCGATGTACCTGATATCATGCTGGGCTATAAACTCCGGCTCATCCCCGGTAATGGTAAATTGGTTATTCACTCCACCCCATCTCCAAAGTATATTTCCTGTTGTGTAATCAATTTTCGTGATCTCACTCAGGTTCCGGCTTGAAATGATCAGGTTGCTGTCGTAATCAAAATGAATGGCATTGGTGTGCACATAATCAATTCGGTGGGCTGTCAGGTCAACAATTCTGGGATCGGCATCGGTAAGTTCAAGATGGTCCCAGCTGCGCCACTGGAAAATCACATTGCCCAGAAAATCAATTTCCTGGAGTACAATTCCCTCCACAATGGCAGCCGTATCACCTCCCGGCACAATCTGACTCATGTCGATGATCTGGAAATCCAAAGCAATGATCCAGTAACTGCCATCGCTTTTTACGATCAGTTCATGGCCGTCAGTGTAGTAGGCGTTTTTTGCAAGGTATTGGTTGATGGTTTTAAAGGCGCTGTCCAATTCAATGAAATACAACAAGTCGTTGTCCCAATAGGTGAGTGTTCCAGTCTCCTCCTGATAAATAAAGTTCGAAACCTGCTGCTCGAACATTCTGTAAAAAACGGGGAAAGCCGTACTGTCGAGGATCATCAGATAAGCAGGATCACCGGAACCACCCCGGTAAAAAGCATTCAGGAAATAGAAACCCTGAGTAGGATTCTTATTCACGCTGATCTCAATCTCGGGAAAACTTTCAGGTAATTCAAGTTGATTCCGTTGATTCTCGACTGAAACCGGTGTTGGTGTTGCTTCAGAAAAGGTAAATTCCTCCGGACTAAGCCAATCACGTGGAACTTGTACCGGAGTTTCTTCAACATCAAAAAAGAAGGATGCCAGCACCGCTGTTTCCAACGGTTCTTTCCGGAAAAGATTTAACGAAATCCACACCCTTTCACCAGGATGAAAGCCATCAGCGGGTTTAAAAATGATTATGTTTTTCCGGGGCGGCCTGAAACACTTTCCTTCAATTGCCCGGCCCGACCCGCCTGTGGCATTCAGTTTCATTCGCTGAAACTCATCTTCGGAAAAAGGACGGTTTAATTTTAGGATTAAGTTAGTTGCACTTTTGTTCCAGACAGATTTGTTGACGGGTGAGGTGTAAACAACCTTTAATTCTTCCTGAGCAACAGTAACCTGAGCAGTTAAAATAATTCCGCAGAAAAGAAGAAAAGCAAGAATTGAACCAGCACGGGTAAATATTGAAACCTTCATTTTTCAGTTTAAAATTCACCCCAAAGATAGTACCTTCACGCTTTCGTCAAGATATTTGTCAAGCTTTTTTCTGCGATACTGCATCACCCACCGGGGGTGCGGAAGGGGGACGATCTCATCAAAGAGGTGTAATTCGTCGTTCAACCTGCGCAGGTAAAACAGGTTTTTCCCCTGCCCCAGACAAAAGCATTTTCGCGAAACAATTCCAAGCCCGATCTGCTCCACCAGACTTTTAACAATGAAAGGTTTTAAAGTCCTGAGCAATTGTGGTGAATCGTAATAATTGAAATTCTTTCCGTCACTCAAGAAACCCAAAGGGCTCACCGCCCCCAGGTAATAATGCCTGTAAAAATGTGCAGGGCCGCCCAGAGCATCAATCAAGAGGTAAATAAAATCGGATGAGAGTTCGGCACGTTTGTCAAACGGGTTGTTGATGCCGCAATTTTCAGCAAGTTTTTTGGGATCGGTGAAAGGAATGCCTGTCACACCCGCACCAAAGCGTCCCGGATTGATGCCTAAAATAAGGCGCCGGCCAAGGTTGTCGTTGTAGTATTTCCGGTAAAACGCCTGACAAACTTCCAGCACCTGTTCATCCTGGTAGGGGTTAATGACTTCAATCCCGGCAGGAAGTTTTGCATCAATGTGCAGTTTTTTGTAGAAATCCAGTATTCTGGTTGAAAAAGAGGCTGCTTTGTTATTGCTCATCACACCTTTTTAATTCCTCTCAATGGTTTTACTGCCAAACCCCGGC
>JAJRWG010000010.1 GCA_024276895.1 Bacteroidota bacterium | reverse complement strand
TAGGCAATGTGCAATTTTAAAAGGCTGTCGAGACGGCTGTCGTTATAACTGCTATTTTGAGCGTTACTCAAGCCGGTGAACAAAACAAAAACAACAATGATGATATTTTTCATCACAATTCAATCAGGTATTAAAATCAATAGTATTCTTTAGCCCTTAAACTCAGCACGGGAACCGTTGAGTTATTGATCAGTTGCTGGGCATAAGGTCCTAAATATTTGTTGGCCGTGGTTGTCCCCTGGTCCGTCATCATCATAACCAGGTCAATATCATGCGATTTAGTGTAATTAATGATTGATGCAGCCACATTGTCGGCCTCAATTTTTTCAATAACAAAGTTTACTTTTTGCCTGGTCAGTGCGCTTGTTGCCTGCTTGCCGAATTTTTCAATCCTGCTCCGTATCACCTTAATGGGCGTATTGTAAATTTCGAGCAGGTGAATGGATGCACCGAAACTTTTTGCCAGGTTGCAGGCATAAGGCAGTTTTTGCTTGGTTTCGAGAGAACTGTCGAGCGGCAGCAGTATTTTTTTTACCGTATTTCCAAATTCAAATTCACAGCGGATAGTCACCACCGGACAAGGAGCCTGGGTCATAATTCTATAAGCATTACTGCCAATCCAGTACTGCTCAAAGCCCGAAACCCCATGCGTACCGGCAAATATCATTTCAGCTTTAATATCGCGCGCAGCCTTGGTGATCTCCTGATAAATCCTGCCTTTCCTGAAAATCAATTCGATGGTTCCCTGGTTGAGCAATGGCTGGTATTCGTTAATAATCCTGTTCATGTACAACTTTTTCTCCCGCCTGAGCTCGCCTTCAATCGTATCTGTAACGCTTTCGTCCGACAGGGTATTGTCCACCCAGATTAAATGAATATTGGTTTCCAGTTTATTGGCAAAAAGCAATGCATAACGGAGCGCATGGATGGCATTGGTCGAAAAATCAATGGCAACAAGTATCGTTTTCATAGTTGTTGGTTTTGTAAAAGCGCTGGTTATCCGCTAGAACAGGTGAATAAAAAAACGAATCCGATTTTGTAGCTAATTTAATACTTTTTTTGAAATTACGAATACCTTAGCGATAATTCTTGTCGTTTCCAATTATGTTTACTTTTGTTTTCTTAAAGAAAGATACCCGATTAACGATAACCTGGATGCCACCGGAACCCAACTGACCAAGGCCGAACTGGAGATTGAAAATGTACTGAGACCAGGCCGCTTTGAAAGCTTTGCCGGTCAAACCAAAGTCGTGGAAAACCTGGAAATATTTGTCGAAGCGGCCAAGCAACGGGGCGATGCACTGGACCATGTTTTGTTGCACGGACCGCCGGGGCTGGGTAAAACAACGCTCTCGCATATTATTGCCAATGAGTTGGGTGTAAACATCATCACCACCTCCGGGCCCGTTCTCGACAAACCGGGTGACCTGGCCGGGCTGCTGACAAACCTGGAAGAAAACGATGTGCTGTTTATCGATGAAATTCACCGGCTGAGTGCCGTTGTGGAAGAATACCTCTACTCAGCCATGGAAGATTTCAAAATCGACATCATGATCGAAACCGGCCCAAACGCTCGTTCGGTTCAGATTGTGTTGAACCCGTTTACCCTGGTAGGTGCAACCACCCGCTCGGGACTGCTTACGGCACCCTTGCGCTCGCGCTTTGGCATCAATTCGCGCCTTTCTTATTACAACACCGAAATACTGTCAGGCATTGTACAGCGGTCGGCTTCCATTTTAAAAGTGGAAATAACTGAAAATGCAGCCATCGAGATTGCCGGCCGCAGCAGGGGAACGCCCCGCATTGCCAACCTCCTGCTGCGACGTGTGCGCGACTTTGCACAAATCAAAGGAGACGGAAATATTGACATGGCCATTTCCAAGCATGCACTCGAAGCACTGAATGTGGACAGGTTTGGCCTAGACGAAATGGATAACAAGATCCTGAGTACCATCATCGACAAGTTCAGGGGCGGCCCGGTAGGACTGACCACCATTGCCACGGCAGTTGGTGAAGAAGCCGGCACCATTGAGGAAGTTTACGAACCCTTTCTTATTCAGGAAGGCTACCTGATGCGTACACCCCGCGGACGCGAAGCCACCGAGCTTGCCTACAAGCATCTGGGGAAGATAAAAAACCCGGAACAGAAAAAACTTTTTTAACACCTGATACCTTTGTCCCCGGATCATCTGTCTGCTTACATCAAATCCGAAGCCCTTCAACTGGGCTTTTTTGCCTGTGGCATTTCCCCGGTTACTTATCTGAAAGAAGAAGCCCGGCATATGGAAAGCTGGCTGGCACAGGGTATGCACGGTGAAATGACTTATTTGGAGAGAAATCGCGAAAATCGTTACAACCCGGCTTTGCTGGTGGAAGGGGCAAGGTCGGTGATTACCATTTTGTACAACTACTATCCTGACGAAAAACTGGAAAAGGAAGATAATTACCAAATCTCCAAGTACGCCTACGGCAAAGATTACCACTACGTCATCAAAGACAAGCTCAGCTTGTTACTCCGAAAGATCGAGGAAAAAACGGGTAAAAGAAAAGCACGTGTTTTTGTTGACTCGGCCCCGGTGCTGGATCGTGCCTGGGCACAGAAAAGCGGCCTGGGTTTCATCGGAAAAAATACCCTGCTCATTCACAAAAAGGGAGGTTCTTTCTTTTTTATCGGGCACATTATCCTCGATCTGGAATTGGCTGACGACCAAAAGTCGGTGGCCAATGCCTGTGGAACCTGCACAAAATGCATTGATGCCTGTCCCACCGGTGCCCTCAAACCTTTTCAGGTGGATGCCCGAAAGTGCCTTTCCTACCTTACCATCGAATACCGGGGGGATGCACTCCCGCAAGAGTTGAAGACAAAATTCAATGACTGGATTTTCGGATGCGATATTTGTCAGGATGTTTGTCCGTGGAACCGGTTTTCAAAAGTCCACAACGAACCCCTGTTCAGTTTGTCCCATCAGTTAAAAAGCATGCGAAAAACAGATTGGAAAAAGCTGGACAAACCAAAATTTAAAATGCTTTTCAAAGGAACTGCGGTGCAACGCACGGGATTCAAAGGCCTCAAACGAAACATTGATTTTATAACTTATTGACTACTTTTGGGCCAGGTTTAACTTTGCACATGCGTAAGAAAATATTTTTGTGGTCCGCCGTCATTTTTGCTTTGGCAGGAAGTGCCGGCCTGCTGCTTTATTCTTCGGTAAACAACAGGCAAATCCATGCAGATGAATTGATCAGCAGGGCTTCACAATCGTTTAAAGCCGATTTGAAGAAATTTATCGTCAATGCCGGAAACGCAATTGAACAACTGAGAAAAAATACCGAAAACCTTGAAATCCTGAAAATTTCCGGCGACAGCCTGATCAGTTTTTCAGCCCAACTCATCACCAATGACAGCGATCTGAAAGGCATTGTTCTGTTCAGCGACAGTTTAAACTATGTTTTTTTCCGCGAGCATACGAGTTGGGTAACCACTTTCAGCAGGGACAATGAAGACAGCCTCATCAACTGGCAACGATTGAATAATAATTTCGAAGTGCTTAGCGAGTGGACTGACACCTATAGCTTTTTCATGGACAGGAAAAATGCTGATTCCTTACGTCTGGCCCTGAAAGATAAAGATAAGGAAGGGATTGTCTGGTCGTCAGGCCAAAGCCAGATACCTGATAAACGTGATTTACTTTACAGTGTTTTCAGGCTGCAAACCACTGACAGGGTGCCGGTAGGGGCTGCCTTTTTATACAAAACCACCGAGTTGCAAAATCGCTTTTCAACCATTTTACAATTTAGCAACCCTTTGGTAACTATTGTGACCCTCAACGGCAAAAAGGTAACACCCATGAAAACTTCGGATACGGCAAAGATTTCGGGATATGAAATCCTGAGCGGGGAAGTTGACAAGCTTTTTGAAAACTGGCGGGCCCTGAGCTTCGACCAGCCGAGGGTTTATTCATTTGAAAAACTGGGGCGGGTTTTTTGGACACGAATCGATACCATTGCTCCCCAAACAGGAGTAAAGGGTTTTGCCATCACCGTTTCACAAGACGATATGGCAGCAACGGTTAGCCGGATTGACCGGACGGTCCTTTACTTCTCCCTTGCTTCTTTTTTGGTTGCCCTTCTCCTTTTTTTGTTTTCCAGGCTAAAGCCGAAAAGCCGGATAGTTGCGCCCAGGCTGAGCCCGATCAGGGAAGAACAAATAAAGACACTGATCACCAATGGCGAAAGTGAACACGTTGAGTTCAAATCTTCGCTACGCTGGGATTACCGCGAGGGTAAAGTGAACAAAGTGCTCGAAGACGTCATCCTCAAAAGTATCGCCGCTTTTGCCAATGCAAAAGGGGGCACACTTTTCATCGGGGTGAACGACGAACCGGAGGTCATCGGCCTGGAGCCCGACTTCAACAGCCTGAAAAAAAACGATGCCGATTACTTTGAATTGCACCTGCGAAAACTGATTAATAACCAGTACAGTATCCGTTTTTCAAACACCTATTTACTGATGCAGTTTGCAGTTTTAAATGGTAAAACGGTTTGTGTGATTCATGTTGCTCCTTCGGACTATCCGCTGTTTCTGAAAACCAGGAACAAACAGGGGCAGATGGTCGAGAAGTTTTACGTACGTTCGGGAAATGCATCCCAGGAAATTGTCATGCTGAACGAAATTAACGAGTACATCGAGCAACGCTTCAAATAGAAAGGTGTGGGTGCGCGATTCTCCTCCGGAAAGCGGTTGTTGAATTTTTCCCATCTTTGTCCTGTAACCAAAAACTGTTTTTCATGAACTGGCTTCTTTTCTGGATCATCATTTACCTTGTGCTGATCGTCGTTCTGTCGCTGCGTCACATCAGGACTTCCGACCTGGAACAGTACCTGGTGAACAATAGGAACACCAAAACCCTGCCGTTGGTTTTCACCGTGCTGGCCACCTTTGTGGGCGGGGGCACCTCCATCGGGCTGATGGCCATGGGTTACGAGTCGGGATTTGCCGCGGTGGGCATCGGTATTGCCTACGTCATCGGCTTTGGCATCATGTTTTTTTTCGCAGGAAAGATCAGGACTTACGGAGCTACCCATAAAATATACAGTTTCCCGCACTTTTTGAACCACAAATACACCTCTTTGGAAAATCCGGAATTTGCCAGAGTTTTCTCAGCAACGGTAAGCGGGGTTAATATTTTCATTTTTTTCTTTTTGCTGGCGGCACAGTTTGTGGCCATGGCAAGCCTGCTGAAGTTTTCCTTTGAAATCGGTTACACCCCGGCCGTTATCATTTCGGCGCTTATCGTGATTCTTTACACGGCTATCGCAGGATTATCAGGGGTAATTCTCACCGACATGATCCAGTTTGCAGCCATTGTCGTCATGATCGTCTTGATTTTTATACCGGGCATCCTTCGTGACACCGTCATGTTGGAAAGATTGAGCGAACTGCCGGATAACATGTTGAACGGGACAGCCCTTGGCGTTGAGTTTTTAATTGCATTGCCGCTCTTTTTGTCGTGGTCGGTCCTGGTACGTATGGACATCTGGCAGCGCGTTCTGGCAGCGAAGAGTGAGAAAGTCGCCAAGAGGGTCAGCCTTTTGTCGGGCCTGGGGATGCTTCCGTTTTACTTTATTTTTCCGCTGGTGGGGATGGCCATGCGTTTGGTGCTTGACGAAAACCTTGGCAGTCACCAGTCGGCAGACATCGCCTACCTGTTTATTTCCCGTCACCTGGAGGATTTTACCCTTTCCGGTTTTGATGTCGGCCCGGTTGTTTTAGGCTTCGCAGTTGTTGGCTTACTTTCAGCTCTCATGTCTTCGGGCGACAGCTTTTTGAACATCATTTCCATTTCGGCGGTAAAGGATTTCGCCGGATGGGGTAAAAGAAAAAAAGAGCTCAGCCAGAAAAAATCTTACCGGGTGATCAGGATTACCACTATAATTTTTGGCATCATCGCCCTTTTTATGGCCCTTGTTTTCCCTTACATTGTTGATTTGATGGTTGTCGGCATTTCCACCATCGCCCTTTTTGTGCCCATTACTTTCCTGGCGCTGATTAAAGATGACGTTTACCGCTACAGAAGGGCAGCACTGGCGAGTATCCTTTCAGCCTTTGTGGTAAATGTGGCTCTGTTTAGCTGGGGAACGCTCCGTCCTGAACAGTTTTCGGCCAAGTCATCGTTTATTCCGGCTTTTATCCTGGCGGCTATGGTTTTGATTGTTGGGGTTGCCTTGACGAAGAAAACCCGCAACCTGCAAAACCACTGATTATGACAATAACCATTTACTCCGATAAATTCTTCATGAAAGAAGCTTTAAAAGAAGCCCGCAAGGCTTTTGAAAAAGACGAAGTCCCGGTGGGCGCTGTTGTGGTTTGCGATAAAACCATCATCGCCCGTGCCCACAACCTGACCGAAACACTGAACGATGTTACGGCTCACGCCGAGATGCAGGCCTTCACGGCAGCCGCGAATTACCTCGGGGGAAAGTACCTGAACGACTGTACACTCTACGTTAGTCTTGAGCCTTGTTTGATGTGCGCAGGTGCCGCTTACTGGACGCAAATCGGAAAAATCGTTTACGCTGCCTCCGATGAAAAAAGAGGATTTTCGTTACTTCATGCAAGAGTTCTGCACCCGGCTACCAAAATAAAAAATGGCTTGTTGTCGGATGAATCGGCACAATTGCTTCGTGAATTTTTTGAAAAAAGAAGAGAAAATTAACATCTTTACTTTCGTTTAACGCTACCTGTCAGCAGTTTAAAAACGGGAACTTAGGTTACCAACAATTGTTTATAACTGATGTTGAAAATGTGTGTGTTTGTAACACTATGAAATTATTGCGTGGCAACAATTTTATGCTGTACATTTGCTCCAGCAAGTGAAGATAAAGGGCATGTTTTGATGTTGCCCGGTCAGGGAAAGATGGAGTGCAAGCGACATCGGGAACTGGCCACCTGAACCGGCAAGGCCGACGAACCGGCAACGGCAAGAAGGTCAAACCCATTCAGCGGCGGAAAGTCCGCAAGGGCATTCCGGGGCAGGGCAGGAGAAGCCGAAGCGCAAGCCCAGGCCAATCCGACTCAGGACGGCAGCCCGCAAGGGCAGCACAAATGAGCGCCGCATCAAAGCAGGGCATGAGAAAACGCCACTTTATCGGCTACGCGTGGAACCCGCAAGGTGGAAACGGGAAACCGGTAAAAAGGCCGCAACGAATGCCTGAGGAAAGGGGAGCGCCTTACGGGGCACGAACCGAGTAAACAGCCGCAATAACGCAACTTGCCACACGTTTCCGCGCTACGGCAACGAAACGGGTGAGCCGGGAGCCAGTCCGCAAGGAGTGACTCCCGGCTGTTTTTTTGGCCATGCTTCAAGCGTCCACGCTTGAAGATTGAGTAGTATTTATCATCCCGAATCCCGGGGGTGGCTGGTGGGCAGGCGATGAGGATTCTCCTGAGCGAGAACCATGCTCCCGGGGGATTTCTCCTCTCTCGCCTCAGGCGAGATCGTCGAAATGATATCGTTCTCTCAGGAGGCATTTCGTCGCCAGGCTGCGTTTAAGTTGAGGGCTGTTTTCAGCACAGCGAACGTGTTGCTAATTGATCAGCACCTTGGTCGAACTGACCTTCTTTTCATCGATTACGGTCAAAATGTACATGCCTTTTTCCAGATGGCCGACCGGAAGGCTGAACATTCCATCAGGATTTATCTGCCCGGCTTCGATCTCCCTTCCAAACAAATCGTGGATGGTGTAAGTTACAGAACGTCCCTGTGCATCGTAATTGACCCGGAGGTTGGAGCTTGCCGGATTGGGGTACACATCCAGCCGGGTATTCCCGACAAAGTTTTCATCGGTCCCCAGCCACTGGTAACCAAAATTATCCGGGTCCTGCATGTATTCCCCTCTTACAATATCGATGTAATCTTTCATCAGGGCAACCGATGACAGGGGGCCGTCAT
>JAJRWG010000166.1 GCA_024276895.1 Bacteroidota bacterium | reverse complement strand
GCCGGCAGCCACACTCGATGTGAACGGCACCATGCGCTACGTGGACGGCAAACAGGATGCAGGGCTCATCCTGGTTTCCGATGCCTCGGGCAATGCCAACTGGGCCAGCGGCGATACCGTCAACAGCGGCGGATGGACGGTTAACGGAAGTTATGTGTTCAATACTACTGATAGCATTGGCATCGGTACGGCAACACCGCTGGCAAGATTGGAGGTGAACGGACGGATTGCCCAAACAGGGACAGGTCAATCGATATTTCTGGGCGAAGGTGCCGGCGCTGCCGATGACTTGACAAACAATCTTAATGTTTTTGTGGGATACTATGCAGGAAAAAACAACACATCGGGTGCCGGTAATACGGCAAACGGTTACAAGGCACTTCTTGCCAACACAACCAGTGGTGCTAACTCGGCCATTGGTTACAAAGCACTGATGTACAATACCAGCGGCTCCAATAATACGGCCACCGGTTACGCGGCACTTATGAATAACACCACCGGTAATCCGAATACGGCCGCAGGTGCCTGGGCCCTTTATTCCAACACCACCGGGACCAACAATACCGCCCTTGGCTATAGTGCTTTTTCGAGTGGTTTAAACTGGAGCAATTCCACTGCACTTGGCTACGATGCCGAACCCGGCGCCAGCAACAAGATCATGATCGGTAACAGCAGCGTCACCTGGATCGGCGGTCAGGTCACCTGGACGGCTGTCTCGGACGAAAGGGCCAAAAACAAGGTGCAGGAAGACGTGAAAGGTCTGGACTTTATTCTGAAACTGCGTCCTGTGACCTACTATTTCGACAAAGAGGCAACCGACCGGCTGTTAGGCACGGCGGACTCCAGCGACTACCCGGCCAAATACGAGATTGAAACCATCAAACAGAGCGGGTTCCTGGCACAGGAAGTGGAAACCGCAGCCCGGCAGGCAGGCTACAATTTCAGCGGGGTTAAAAAACCGAAAGGCGATGCCGGTTATTACGGCTTGTCGTATGCCGAATTTGTGGTACCCCTGGTGAAAGGAATGCAGGAGCAGCAAAAAATCATTGAACTACAAGAACAAAGTATTGAACAACAAGAACAAAGCATTCAAAAGCAGCAGCAAACCATCGAAGCGATGAAAACGGAAATCGAACTGCTGAAGAAGCTGGTGAAGTCAGAATAATGAGAATAAAAGGCCATGGAAAGATTGGCGGTTAAAACAGGTCCTTAATTCAATACTCCATCAGAGGCACTACGCATTCTGCGTAGAAAAAAACAGGTATATTTTGTAATCGGAATTGGGGATTTCTCTCTTGTCTGATGTTCAGATCTAAATAATTTTGTTGGCTGAATCAAACAAGGGATTTTGACCGGCCGGATTTTAACGGCAGTTCCCGGCTGAGAGAAACATAAAAACAAACTTAAACTATTACATTATGAAAACACGCAATTTTTTTATCATCTTATTCATCATTGTTACCGCTAATGTATTAAACGCCCAGGTGGCTATCAACACCGGCGGCACACTGCCGAATTCTTCGGCCATGCTGGACATCTCCAGTGATTCGATGGGCCTGCTGATACCACGGATGACACAAGCCCAGCGCGACGCCATCGCCTCGCCGGCAACGGGACTGATGGTTTACCAGACCGACAACACCCCCGGATTTTATTATTACACCGGATCGCAATGGACGGTAATCGGATCCGAAGCCGTTTACATCAACGACCTGAGTGACGGCCGGACAGGGGGCGGAAGTGTCTTTCTCGGCCTGAATGCCGGCATCAACGACGACTTGAATAGCCGTAACAATGTTTTTGTGGGTGAGGATGCAGGTAAAGCAAACGTCGTTGGCTATGAAAACACCGGAGTTGGTGCAGGCGCCTTATTTGCCAACACATCAGGACGTTACAACAATGCAGTCGGCTCGGGAGCGCTAGCGTCAAATACCGTCGGAATCGGAAACAGCGCTATGGGCACCGGCGCGTTAAACAGCAACATCGACGGTGACAATAACATTGGTATGGGACTGTTTTCCCTGCAATACAACACCGCCGGGAACAACAATCTTGCACTGGGCCCCTACACACTGAATGCCAATACAGGCAATAACAATACAGCCCTGGGTTATTACAGTTTGTATGCGAACACCACAGGATACAACAATATCGCCCTGGGACCGAAAGCCCTGTATTCGGCAACCACCCAAAGCAATCTGGTGGCCATCGGCGACTCGGCCCTGTACGCCAACGGTACCGGCGCCACAGGAACCCAGGCAACGAAAAATACTGCCGTCGGCTCCAAAGCGCTGTATGCCAATACCACCGGTGAGGGCAACGCTGCATTCGGCTACATTGCCATGCAAAGCAATACTACAGGAAACTACAATACAGCGGTCGGCACCTCGGCCCTTGTGAATAACGTGTCCGGCTCTTCAAACACTACCGTGGGTGCGCTGGCCATGAACAACAACACAACAGGATACTATAACACGGCTCTCGGCTCATTTGCCCTGGCTTCCAATGACGATGGGTATGCCAATTCAGCCACGGGCAACAGTGCTTTGTATGCAAACATTTCCGGATATCAAAACACTTCTGCAGGCTACGCCTCCTTGTACTTCAACACCACCGGTTACCAAAATGTGGCCGTCGGCGCCAATACCCTTTACAACAATACCACGGGCAACTACAACACGGCAACCGGAGTGGAAGCCCTTTATACAAATGGTACCGGCGCGGCAAACACTTCCACGGGATATGCTTCGTTGCGGGCAAACACCACCGGTATTGGCAATGTGGCCAACGGTTATTATTCGCTTTACTACAATACTTCAGGCCTTAACAACGTGGCCATGGGATCATCTTCCCTCTTGTCGAATACCACCGGCAGCCGCAACATCGCCATTGGTGCCAAGGCGCTTTATTCGAATACGACTAAATCCGGCCTGGTAGCCATTGGAGATTCGGCGCTGTATTACAACGGTCTTGGAGCCGGCACAGGTGATGCCGAACAAAATGTGGCCGTCGGCTCCAAAGCCTTGTTCAGCAACACTACAGGAGGTTCCAATACGGCCATTGGTCATGTGGCGCTTTACAATACCACGGTGCAGTACGGTCTGGTGGCCATCGGCGATTCGGCACTTTACGCCAACGGAACGGGCGGTTCATCAACCGATGGTATGCTGAACACTGCGGTGGGTCACAAAGCCATGCTGTCGAATACTACTGGTTTTCGCAACAGTTCCTTCGGCGCCGGGGCACTGAAATCGAATACGACGGGAGACTACAATGTTGCCATCGGGGCGGATGCGTTAAGTGCAAATACTACCGCTAATAACAACATAGCCATTGGTGATATGACCTTGTTTGCCAATACAACGGGTGCAGCGAATATTGCAGTGGGAAGTGATGCATTGTACACCAACACTTCGGGTAACAACAATATTGCAATAGGGTTAAACGCATTGTTTGCAAATACTACAGGATACAAAAATACAGCATCAGGGATCAATAGCTTGTATGCCAACATTGACGGTTACGACAACACCGGCCTGGGATATGTTGCGCTTGCCGGCAACACCTCAGGTTATTGGAATACGGCGACGGGATCCAACGCCATGAACAATAATACAACAGGAAAAAAGAATACGGCAATCGGTGTATCAGCTATGTATAACAACACTACCGGAAGCAGCAATACGGCCCTTGGCGTCCATGCTTTGTTTTCCTTTACCACGGGTGATAACAATACAATTGTCGGCGCCTATACTGATCTGACTACGACCAGCTTTTCCAATTATACTGCTATCGGATATAATGCAGGAACAGACCCTTATACTCCCGATAACATTGTGGAAATCGGCAACACCAGTGTCACCTGGACCGGCGGGCAGGTTACCTGGTCCACCTACAGCGACGAACGCATCAAAGAAAATGTGCGCGACGATGTGCCGGGGCTGGATTTCATCCTCAAACTGAACCCGGTTACCTACAACCTGAACATTCACAAGCAAAACGCCATCTGCAAGCCGGACAAAGAAGGGATCGAAGAATGGGACAGCATGTACGACATTGAGGAAAAACGCATGAGCGGTTTCCTGGCACAGGAAGTGGCCCGGGCAGCACAGGAACTGGGTTACGATTTCAGCGGGGTCACCATCCCCGAAAACGAAAAAGACCTCTATTCGCTTTCTTACGCGCAATTCGTTATGCCCCTGGTGAAAGCCGTGCAGGAGCAGCAGGAACAGATTCAAAAGTTGCAGCAAGCAGAGCAAAGAGTAAGCGAACTGGAAAAACGCCTGGAAATCCAGGAAGGACTGATTCGAGAGCTTCAGGCTGCCTTGTCACGGCTCAGCCCGCAGCAATGAGCCAGCCCCCTTGCTTACTTGATAAAAAGCAGCTCCCGGTACTTGGGCAGCGGCCACAGCTCATCGTCAACCAGCAGTTCCAGCTTGTCAACGTGGTAACGGATGGTGTCGAAAAACGGTAGCACTTTGTCACGATAGGCCATGGCCTGCTCAAAACTGCCTTTAATGCGGTTGGCTACCTTCCTGGCCTCGATCATTTTCTGCCACAATTCCTTGATGCTGGCAATGTGGTCGGAGATTTCCTTGATGGTGTTTAACTGGTTTCGCGACAGTTTGACAAAAGATTTGGAGTCGAGCACCTCCTTCAGCCCGCGTGCATTTTCAATCAGCCTGTTTTGATACTGAATGGCTGTGGGTAAAATGTGATTGATGGCCAGGTCGCCCAGTACCCGTGATTCGATTTGCAGTTTTTTCGTGTATTTTTCCAGCTTGATCTCGTAGCGGGCACGCAGTTCCGTCTCGCTCATCACCTGCTGGCGCTCGAAAAGTGCGATGGTCTTCCCGGAAATAAAAGCCGCCAAGGCTTCCGGGGTCTTGCGGTTGTTCGACAGCCCGCGTTTTGCAGCCTCCTCAACCCAGGCATCGCTGTATGAATTGCCTTCAAAACAGATTTTCTTTGATGCTTTGATGTAGCTCTTCACCACGTTGAAAATAGCATCGTCCTTTTTGGCGCCCGAAGCCATCAACCCGTCAACATCCTTTTTAAACTGTTGCAGTTGGTCGGCCATGATGGTGTTGAGGATGAACATGGGTTTGCCGGTGTTCGCACTGGAACCTACAGCCCGAAACTCGAATTTATTGCCCGTGAAGGCAAAGGGCGAGGTCCGGTTGCGGTCGGTGTTGTCGAACAAAATCTCCGGAATCTTCGGGATATTGATCTGATGGTCCTTTTCGTTATGGTTGTGGTTGAACGACTTGCGCGACGGCATTTTTTCAATCTCATGTAAAGTACGCGTGATCTGTTCGCCGATGAAAACCGAAATAATGGCCGGTGGCGCCTCGTTGGCGCCCAGCCTCAGGTCGTTGCCTTCCGAGGCGATGCTTGCCCTGATCAGTTCTTCGTTGTCGTGAACGGCTTTGAGGATATTCACCAAAAAGGCGATGAACCTGAAATTGTCTTTCAATGTTTTCCCCGGCGATAAAAGGTTGAGACCCGTATCGGTGGCCAGCGACCAGTTGTTGTGCTTGCCCGAGCCGTTAACACCCGCGTAGGGTTTTTCGTGCAACAAGACCTTAAAGCGGTGGCGGCGCGCTACCTTGTCCAGCAGGTGCATCAGCAACTGGTTGTGGTCAACGGCGATGTTGACCTCTTCAAAAACGGGAGCACATTCAAACTGGCTGGGGGCTACTTCGTTGTGGCGTGTTTTCAAAGGGATGCCCAGCTTGTGGGCTTCAATCTCCATATCCTGCATAAAAGCCAGCGCACGGTCATGGATGGTGCCGAAGTAGTGGTCGGACAACTGCTGGTCTTTGGCCGAAGAGTGGCCGAAAACCGTTTGGCCGGTCAGTATCAGGTCGGGGCGGGCCGAGTAAAGGGCCGCGTCCACCAGAAAATATTCCTGTTCCCAACCCAGGGTGGGATAGACTTTACCCACGTTTTTATCGAAATACCTGCAAACCTTTGTGGCGATGTCGTCCAGTGCTTTCATGGAGCGCAGCAACGGGGTTTTGTAGTCCAGCGATTCGCCGGTGTAAGAAATGAAAATGGTAGGGATGCAAAGGGTGTGTTCCAGGATGAAAGCGGGTGAAGTGGGATCCCAGGCCGTGTAGCCGCGGGCTTCAAAAGTGTTCCGGATGCCCCCGCTGGGAAAGCTGGAAGCGTCAGGTTCCTGCTGTACGAGAGAACTGCCCTGAAAGTCCTCAAGGGCCTTTCCCCCCCCAACGGGATTGATAAAAGCATCGTGTTTTTCCGCCGTTGAACCCGTCAGGGGATGGAACCAGTGGGTGTAATGGGTCACCCCCTTGCTCATGGCCCAGGCCTTCATGGCCGAGGCAATCTGGTCTACAATCTTGCGGTCGATGCGCTCACCTTGCCTGACGGCCTTTTCAACCACACGGAATGCTTCATCAGTGAGGTATTCGCGCATGGCTGTTTCGTTGAAGGTCATCGAACCGAAATAATCGGAAACTTTGTTCGACGGATAACTGATCTCCGGTACGGGACAATTAATCGTTTTCTCTAATGCAATGAATCTGAAATTTGCCATTTATTCTGTGTTTTTCTTTTTGTTTTTTGGATGAAAGTCAAGCGTATCTGTTTATGCTGTACTGGCGTGCCTGCCTTTTTTCAGCAAAAGCAGCCCGGCAAAAGTAAACAGACCGTTAAATATCAGCAATTCGAAACCGATCTGGTAACCGTTAAACAGCACTTCCGAATAACGGCTCAACAACCACGACAGCAACGGTGACAGCACCGCAACCAACGGAATCCATTTGTCGTTGACGCTGATCTTCGTAAACAGGCCAAAGGCGTACAAACCCAGCAGTGGGCCGTATGTGTAGCCCGCGAAGGTAAAAAGCTGTGAAATAATCGCCTGGTTGTTAATCAGTTCAAACGCAACGATGACAAAAATAATAATTAAGGCCATGCCCAGATGCACTTGCTGACGCTTACTTTTTAACAAGTTTTCATTATTGCCGTACTTTTTGTCGAGCTTTAAAATATCGATGCTGAAGGAGGTGGTCAGGGCGGTCAGGGCGCTGTCAGCACTCGAATAAGCGGCTGAGATCAACCCGATGATGAAGACGACACCTGCCAGCATGCCCAGGTGTTCGAAAGCGATGGTGGGGAAAAGATGGTCGCTCAGGGCAGGCATTTCCACACCGAATTGCCCGGCGTACAGGTAAAGAACAGCCCCGAGGAAAAGAAAAACCAGGTTAACGGGAACCAGGATCAAACTCAGGGTGGTCATGTTTTTGCGGGCGTCTTTCAGGTTGCGGCAACTGAGGTTCTTCTGCATCATATCCTGATCCAGTCCCGTCATCACAATGGTGATGAACATACCGCTGAACAGCAGTTTAAAGAAATTTTGCTTGCTGTCGGCGTCCGTTACAATGACGCGTGACAAATCGCTTTGCCACACGGTTCTCACCATTTCGGTCAGCGAAGTGTCCATTTGCCTGATGATCATCCCGATGGTCAGCAAAACGGCAAGGATCATAAAAGTGGTTTGCAGCGTGTCGGTCCAGACAATGGTTTTGATGCCGCCTTTCATGGTGTACAACTGGATGAG
>JAJRWG010000165.1 GCA_024276895.1 Bacteroidota bacterium | reverse complement strand
TCCCCTTCCAGGTTTAATCTTTTACGTGCAAAATCACTCAACTTCTGGTCCGTATTGAACCTAAAAAGCACATGCCAGATGTCGCTTATATCTATAACCGATTGTTTATTATCCTTTTCCCTTACATAATTAAATTTAACATGCATAAAGTCTTCACCAAAAAGCTCTCGAAATCGTGCTGAAACAGGACATCCACTTACGGTTGTTTTCATACTATAATTAAACAGCCAATCTTCAGAATTTCGATTCCTGTCTTTATAAAACCGGTATTGTTTTTTTGGTGCAAGCTGCTTTGCGATGTCCTCAAAGTTGAAATGTTCCTTACTTTTCCTATAAAACAATGGTTTGATTTTTCGTTTTTCCTCAATGTTCAGAAATCTCAATTTTTCATCGTCTGGTGTTTTAATCTTAATGTTATTTATGAAACTCAGCATCCTGTACTCCTCAAACTCCGGCCGCGAAACAGGACACCTCGGTTTATTTTTTTCAAACACACATTTGCCTACGAGGCCTTTTTGCGATTTTAATGGTCTTTGATAAAAAATAGCTTTCCGTATTTTCTCGGAAAACTCTTCCGGTAATTTTTGAAATTCGCAAATCCGGTTAAACTCTTCCAGGTAATGTTTCTCGCGGTGTGTGTAAACATCCCTGATTTTTTCACCTTTCAAATATTTCTGATAAAAATACTGCCCCGAAGTCAGGTTGGCTTTCGCTTTACTTATCTCATCAATCGACTTTTTAACTGCACCATCACTTTCTTTGGTCCCTGCCAACCTGTTACTTAAAAATCCGCGACGCTGTACCATGTGATAAAAAGCTCGGCCAATAATAAAACGATCTCGCTCTTTTGTTAAATCCAGCCTCTCAGTAACAACAAGACTTCTAAAAAAGTAAGGTGTAACGCTTACATTATCATCCGTTTTCCACCAATCTTTGAAATCACTATTTTGTGGGTAAATCTTTTTATATCGCCAATCTCTCAGTTCTTCTTCAGTCAATTTTGGGCAATACCCATAGTCCGAGAGAATCTTTAGTGTTTCTATTTTTCGAAGCTTTCTACGATATTTTATCCTTCTCGCACTTCTGTAACCTGTTCGTTCGGCTGCTTTCGATCCTTCAATCCCTTTTTCAATCTTCACACCTTCCTGGAATATGCGAACACCTTTCTTGACCAGGTGCATTTCCGCACCCTCGTTATCCACAACAGCCCACCCAATGCTGTTGGTGCCCAGGTCTAATCCTAAAATTTTCATTTTTTTTGGTATTAATGCATGCATTTTTAATTCTTTACCAGCGGAAGATACAAAAAAATTGTTTCTTTCCCGGAAGTTGCTTACATTTGCCTTGAAATTACATCTTATCACAATAAGGCTTTGTGCCGAAGGTGTAAAAACCTGTACTCCCGCTTCGGTGGGAGTTTTTTTTAAACCGGTAACTTTTCCAAAGTTCGGAACTTTGGAAAAGTTTAGTTCTTGGAAAAGCAAATCCCTGAAAGTAAGGGGCAGGAACGGTAAATCACCCGGCGGCCCCTGTAACAATGTTCGGAATTTTTATGCTCCCTCAGGTTTTCTCCCCGTCCTTTTGTTCCTTGCTTGTTTCTTCGTCCTTGTCCTTTTTCACGTGCAGGTCCAGTTGCGGGAAAGGAATCTCGATGCCGTTTTCGGCAAAGATGTTGTACACGCCGATGGCGATGTCGCTCTTGGTGCTGATGCCTTCTTCGAAGGGCACCCAGAACAGCAGCCTGAAGTTCAGCGAGCTGTCGCCGAATTCTTCGAACAGCGCCCTGGGTTCGGGCTCCTTCAGCACCCTGTCGTGGTCCATGGCCACCTTTTTCAGCAGTTCGAGCACGAGATTCGGATCGGAGCCGTAAGATGTTCCCACCTTCAGTTCAATGCGGCGTTTGTTGTCCGACAGCGTCCAGTTGATCAGCTGGTTTGAAATGAGGTTGCCATTGGGCACCACCACCTCGGCACCGTCGTAAGTACGCACGTTGCTCGAGCGGATGCCCACCCTTTTCACCGTTCCCATCAGGTTTTCCACCTCGATGGTGTCGCCCACATTGACGGGACGTTCGTAAACGAGGATCAGTCCGGAGATGAAGTTGTTCACGATGTTCTGTAAGCCGAAACCGATACCCACACCGAGCGCACCGGCCAGCAAACCGAATTTTCCCATGTCGATGCCCGCCACACCCAGCGCCATCAGCACGCCGAGGGTTACGATAAAATAACGGATGGTCACCAGAATGGCTTCCGGCACACCCTTGGGCAACCTGGTGTAAACCAAGATGCCTTTGTCCACAAGCGCGTTCACAAGATTCGCAATAACGAAAGTGGCCAGCAAAACCAGGATCAGGCTGAATACGCCACCGATGGACAATTGAAAGGTGCCGATTTCCCAGTTGTGAAACAGAAACTCTGACAGCCAGTCCATCAGCGGACGGTAAAGCTCCATGCTTTCCAGGATGAATTTCAGTGCAAAAACAAAGGCCAGGATGTCGATCAAGCGGATCGATCGCTTTTCATAGTAATCCCATTTTCCTTTCATGATGGCAAAATCGTGCCTTCTTCCCACTTCGAAAGATGCCAAGATCACCGCCCGCAAAATGGCATGGGCACCGAAAACGATCACAACGATGGCGGCAAGTTTCACCCCGGTTTTAAGCAGCAGCACCGCCATGTTCATAAAACCGAAAAGGTTGGACAACTGGGCAAATGCAAAAATGACAAAGAGCACAACCGACAGCAGCCACACATTTTGAATAAAAGGGGCTGACTTTTTGGAGGGCCGGTGAAAACCCTTCAAGCCGAATTTATAGGTAAGGTAAAGCCCTGTCAGCGCCTCAAGAAAGATGTAAATCCGGGCATAATCGCCAAAGTACCAGGCTACGATCTCCCCGTAATTGAAAATGTAAAGTACCAGCACCATCACCACAATGACCTTTCCCTGCGGACCCACCAGCGAGGGAAAAAAGACGAGTACGCAAATCAGGATCAGCGTCCCCAGCAGGCCGATCAAAACCAGCGGCGTAGTGGGAAAGACCAAAATGAAAGTAAAAAGCAGCAAGGCCGCCAGCGAACTGTACGGATGATCGAAAAGTATTCTTTTGACCGTTGTGTATTTCGGATCCGACTCGCTGAGTCCCAGCTTTCGGTAGGCACGGCGGATTAAAAAGAACAATAAAGCTATCAGGACAGCAATGAGGATCGGCCAGAAGTAACTCCGCTCGTGCGAAAAGTTCCTGACCGTTTTGGCATTCTCGTACCAGACTTTCTTCAACCGCGGCAATACCGGCGTAGCCTCTGAAATACTGTAATTTGCGTCCCACAAATAAGGCTCGTTCGACACGAAAAGACTGTCGCGAAGGTGCTGTTGCAACTGACTCACCTGGCCGATCACCTCATCGGAATAAGACAGCAGATCGCTGATTTTATCTTCGAGCAGCACCAGTTGCATCCTGAAACGAACGAACTCCACCTGCAGTTGTTCGGTTTCTTTCACCACTTCCCTAATCCGTTCGCTTAACTGCCGGGGCGTTTCCTGGTTCTTTCTTTCTTTTTCGTAAGTAAGTTCCCAAACCTTTTTCACCCGGTTCAGCTCGTCAAGGTATTCCTGCACACTGATCAGGTAACCGTTTACCTCGTCCATCCATCTGGACACCTTGTTCTCGTAGCCTGTCCAGGTGCGGTAAGTGTTTTCAAGGAAATACTTGGAAAGCTTGTAAGGGTTAAACTGTTTAAACTCTTCCGATTCTATTTTCATAAAAGCCATCTGCATGTCCACCAGCGAATCAAGGATTTCAAATTCGGCTTTACCTTCCAGTTCGCGGATCATTTTCGAAAGCTTTTTTTTCGTCCGCTCCATCTCGAAATTAATATCGACAATGTGCAAGGGCTTTGGCTCCGCAAGCCTGCTGGTGTCACTGTCCGGTACCCCGCCAGCTATCCCCTGTGCAAACTGAGGAAAGGCGCAGCCAATCATGAACGACAGCAACAGTACAACTCTGACTTTCATATCTGTGAGTTTTAATCAATCAAATTTTTATTGTTTTCCGCAAAAAATCTTTCATGGTTTTGTACACTTTTTCCCGGACGGGTTTTTTGGAAAGCACCAAATCGTGCATGCCGCCGGCAAAAACAGCCAGGCTTACATTTTTCCCGACTTTCGGCGCGAAACGTGCAATGTCCTGCACATCCAGTACGGCGTCGGCAGCTTGCATCTCGGGACGGTAATCGCCGGGCGTAATACTTTTTTCGGCATGCATCACCAGTACGGGAACCTGTACAGCCAATCCGGCCTGAAGCTCCTTTTGTGCAGTGAAAATGGCGTTAATCCATCCGAAATTTATCTTGAAACCTTTGATGGGTTTGTAGACGAGGTCGAAGTCCCACTCTCCAAAAAAATCCTTGTGCAGGCTTTTGGGATAGCCTTCTTTGAGGCCCAGGGGTGAAGGCAGATCGGGAAAGCGCCTGCCCAGCGCGGCAAAGAACGGCATGGCCGTTTTCTTCAAAAAAGCAGGGGCGTTGAAATCGAAAAAAGGACTGTTCAGGATCAGGGCATCGATGGTTTTCTTTTCGGTGCGATGGTGGGTGTAAAGCGAGCTAATGAGTCCTCCGGTGGAATGCCCCGTCAAAACCAGGGTTGTGTTCGCTTTTTTTCCCCGGATGATTTCCACTGCGAGGTCCATTTCCTCGAAGTACTCGGTGTAATGCCTGAAATTGTTGGGCTTTTGGTGCGGCAGCATGGAGCGCCCGTATTTTCGCAACTCCAGCGCGTAGAAGTCAAAGCCGAGCCCGTTTGCCCAGGCAGCAAGCTCCGTTTGAAAAAAATGATCCACAAAACCGTGGATGTAAAGCATGGCCCTGCCGGTTTTCTCCGCCGCCGGACTTTCGATCAGCGTTGCCACGGCACGGCCTTCGTAATCGTCTTCTAATGCAAGTTCCGTAAAGAGGAAACGGTTTTGGTTTTGTTGGCTCATTTGAAAAGAATTGATGCAGACAAATGTAAAGAATTCCCACAACTGGAAGCGGCCACTTTCCGGACATCTTTCGCCATCTGGGGTGCTTTTACGGTTAATCTGTAAGATCTAAGCCCGTAATATTCAACCCACTGAGAGCTAAAAAGCCCGCTCGGCGGGTTTTACTCCACCCAAACCTCATCAACAAAAATCCAGGCCGGTTCGCCGGCGCCTTTGTGCCAGTCGGGGCAAAGGCCTCTGTTCTTGGCGAGAATGCGGATGAAACGGACGTTCGTGTTGATGCCGTCCACCACAAAATCCCGGATCACCGACCCCTCGTGGCGCGGGTCGGTGGTGTTGTTCACTTTTCCGGCAGATTGAAAGTTTTCCCCGTCCTCCGACACCTCGAAGCGCACCCATTCGGGCATGAAGATCCACGAGTTCTGATCCTGCAAAAATCCGGCGCCGATCTTGCGCACAAACCGGCTTTCTCCCAGGTCGATGACGGCATCCAGGTCAACACCGTAGTAGCCCTGCCAGTTGCCCGTGCGAAAATCGCTGCCCCCGCGCAGGGTGTTCACCAGCGCCAGTTCGCCGCCGGCCGTGTATTGTTTGCTGTAAGGATGCTTCAGTTTTACTTTTCGGCCTTTGGGAATGCGGTAATATTC
>JAJRWG010000164.1 GCA_024276895.1 Bacteroidota bacterium | reverse complement strand
GTTTGGAAATAATTTGAGAAAACAAGGTTATATTTGCCATGAGAGAATTTGTTTTTGTTAGAGCACCTCAAAGATATTTGAGTTACCGAAACTCTTTCTCTCATTTTTTATTTTTTGTAAACGTTTAGGACGCTATTGGTTCATAATGTATTTAACAATTGTTCTGTTTGTATGCTCATTGCGCAATCAAAATGCTTTTTCGGACATTTTGGCAAGCCGTGTAGCCCACAGGGCCTGCAGGAGAGCTTGCGGCCGGTTTGTACCACAAAAGATCTTTCAGCCAGGGGGCCAAAACCGAATCCGGGCACTGTGGAGCAGAATACAGCCGTAGTGGGTGCATTCATCGCTGACGATAAGTGCATTGGGGCCGAATCGTTTACGTAATTCATTTGCGAGTCCCTCAGTAAAGCAGCCGATTCGAGGATGCTCAGTTTTCCCGAAAGATTCAGACTGTTCCCGTGGCCCGACATCTCTATGATCCGGTCACACAGCCCGGTTTCATTAGCCGAGCCTAAAAAGTAAACCGTCAGGTCTTTGTCCAGGGCCGAAACGAATTCAGCCCATTTTTCGGCGGGGAACTGCTTGGTAAACCACAGCGAAGCCGGTGCAACAGTAATATATTTTCTGGTTTTGAATTGCGAAACTTTGGCGTAGTCCTGTTTGCCCGGGTAAAGCCTGACGGGAAAGCTGGTGTTGCTGCCGGTGAGTTGTTCAACCAGTTTCAGGTTGCGTTCCACCTCGTGGGGGTTGTTTTCGCCTGTGCCAATCCGGTGTTTGACCCGTTTGGTGTAAAAAAAGAAAAACGGGTTTTTGGAGAAGCCAATCCTGTGCTTTGCACCTGACAGTGCCGTAATCAGTCCCGAAGAAGCAAAGCGCTGAACGTTAATCACTGCATCGTACTTATTCTGCCTGACAATCCGGATGAGCTCCCTGAGGTGTTTGTATTTTTTTTCTGACTTGTCCCAGACGATGACGTGGTGCAAATGGGGATGCTTTCGCAAAACACCCTGGTAACCGTCTTTTAACAGAAAATCAATTCGTGCTTCAGGAAAAAAATGATGCAGTTTCTCGATTAAAGGTGTGCTGAGGATGACATCTCCCAGCGAGGCGGTTTGAAGAATGAGTATTTTTTTTAGTTCAGGCATAGGTGGTACAAAACTATCAATTTCCGCTTCGCACGACCACATATTTTTGGCTAAAAATATTTTGCTGCCTGTTACCCTCACTTTTGCACACGGGAATACCGGATTGCAAATTTAGAACGGTTTTTAATTACATGCCCGCTATTGTTGTTGCATTTAAGTTACTATTTTTACCACTGTCTTTTTTAATGTAAACAAACATGATAAATCTGGAAACAACATATATGGGGTTAGAGCTGCGAAACCCTGTAATTGTGGGGAGTTCGGGCTTAACGAATTCGGTAGAGAACATCATTGAGATTGCCCGCAACAATGCCGGGGCAGTGGTGCTGAAATCTTTGTTCGAGGAACAGATCATGCACGCAGCAAGCAGCACGATGGCAAAACAGGAATTTGGAAATTACTATCCTGAGGCTGACGATTACATCCGTAATTACACCAGGGGAAAAGATGTGGCCAACTACCTGGATTTGATCTCTGAAAGCAAAAATAAAGTTGACATTCCCGTTATTGCATCCATCAACTGTGTTTCCGACAACGAGTGGATTGATTTTGCAAAGAAGGTGGAAGCTGCGGGCGCTGACGGGCTTGAATTAAATATTTTTATCCTCCCTTCCGACCCTGACCGTGAAGGCGTTGACAACGAAGCCGTTTACTTTGAAATAGCCGAGAGAATACTGGCAACCATAAAAATCCCGGTGGCCCTTAAAATCAGCTATTATTTTTCAGGACTGGCACGGATGATTACCAAACTTTCATGGACTGGCATTAAAGGAATGGTGCTCTTCAACCGTTTCTTCTCGCCCGATTTTGATATCGAGAACATGGAGGCAAAGTCCTCTTTTGTTTTCAGTTCGCCTGCCGACTTAGCCATTTCCCTGCGCTGGATAGCCATGATGTCAACCCACGTAAAATGCGATCTGGCTGCCTCAACAGGGGTGCACGACGGCAAAGCGCTTGTCAAACAATTGTTAGCCGGCGCAAAGGCCGTACAAATAGCCTCGGTTTTGTACAAAAAAGGCTTTAGCGAAATCGGTGCCATGCTGCGGTTTCTTGAAGGCTGGATGTTGCGCCGGAACTTTAACACACCGGATGAGTTCATAGGGAAAATGAGTCTCGACAAGGCCCACAACCCGGCAGCATTCGATCGTGTCCAGTTTATGAAACATTTCTCAGGTATTGAGTAAGTCTGGAAATTGTAAACACGGAGAATTGTTATCAATACCTGCAATGTCCTGGTAACTAGTTGGTCTGCACCATAGTTACGGATTCGGTTTAACTGTCTGGTCTTGCCGGGGATAAAATCCATGATGCGTCAATTAAAAAGATTATCTATTTTAGTACGAAAATTAAAGTATGATTGCCCGCCGGACCGTCTTAAGAGCAATGCTCATTTTGTTGCTTTCCCAAACAAGCATTGCTTTGAAGGCTCAACTGATGAACCACTACTGGTCACAAAGTTTCAATTCCATATCATCGCTGCTGTCGGGCGCTGTGGTTGCGGGTGATGCTGGACAAAGTGCAATTTATTACAATCCGGCCACTATCAGTGAACTGTCTTTCGGTACAAATTTTGGTTTCTCGGCCAGTTTCCTGACCTTGAATTATTATACTTTTAAAAATGCACTGGGGCCGAAAAATGATTTGTCAGCCAGCAATTTTTATATCCAGCCCCAGTTTTTTTCCTTGTCTTTTAATTCCCCTTTAAAAAAACTGAGTTTTGAGATCGCTACTTTCACCAGGATACGCGAACGAATAAGCATAAGCTATTCCAATTCAGAATTTGAGACGGTCCACGATAACAATAATTCGTTCACGCAGCGGCACACGAGCTCTTTTGAATTTAAAAATGATTATGACGACTCCTGGATTGGAATAGGCGGTGCCTACATGTTTTCTGACAAATTTTCCATCGGTGCGAGTCTGATTGCATCAGTTTCCACCCTGAATTATTATTACGATCTGGGAGCCTTGTTACATCCTTTGGCCGATACCGCTGTGGGCAGTACCGAAGGTGTTACTTTCCTGGTGGCTGAAAACGAATATAATGAGTTAATCAAGTTTACAAATGTCAGGCTGGTTGCAAAGGCAGGGCTTTCCTACAGGACAGGACGCTGGTCCCTCGGGCTTAATCTCACCATACCCACATTCAATGTTTTTTCCACTGGCAGACAGGCAGAGCGATACCAGAAGGAATTGTATGTGGTCTCTGACACGATCAGTTCCTTATCGGGTTACTTCATATACGATTCGCAGGAAGGCTCTGACATTAAAACGAATTTTAAGCTGCCGTTTTCAGCAGCACTGGGGGTTATTTACGACCAAAAGGAGCGAAACAGGCGGTATTATGTCACCATTGAGTTTTTTGCAGGCATCAAACCGTACAAAATGGTTGATGCGCCTATTAACGAAAATATTACCTCCAAACCGGTTTACGATGAACTTGAAAACAAGGCCTGGCTTTCTTATGCATACAGTTCCAGGCCCTTGCTGAACATTGCCCTGGGTTATCAAAGTAAGATAAGGCATAAATTGCTATTTATGATGGGGTTTCGTACCGATTTCAATAGTTCTGACAACCAGGATCTCAAAAACCTCTCGGCATACAACAGTATGAAAACCACCAATTACAATATTTACCACTTCACTTCGGGATTGCAGTTTCATTTCAAAAAACATCTGCTGGTTACGGGAACCCAGATTTCGTATGGCTACCGCGGTAATCAGGAACAAATTGCCAATTTTAATAACGTTGAACTAGGTGACACCGGCCGGGAACTTCCACTTTTTGGTGTGAAGGAGAATACATTGGAGGCCCATTATTTTGCAATCAGTTTGTTTCTGGGAGCCACCTTGAATTTTGACAAAAGTCAAAAAAAGTAAGGGCTTAAATTCTTAGATGTTTTTTCAATACTGTCCTAAACGTTTTTAATTCAGAAGTAAAAGTATGAATTTACTGGGTTTGCAGCTCTATTTTGTCCATTTTCAAAAAAGAACCCCCTGATAGTTTTTTACTGGAGGACTGTTGTTGCTTTCAAATGG